>NZ_JBQLZP010000183.1:0-14460 GCF_052168335.1 Roseicyclus sp.
CCATGCCACCCGGCGTCTGGGCAACCCGTTCCCCATCCACCTTCTGATCGCGCCCCGGAAGGCGCGTGACACGCACGATGATATCCATGTCGATATCCCCGACACACAGAAGTCGGGGGGGCTGCAAGTTTGCCATCAGACGACATCCACCTCCTCGATGGCCCAACCGAGGTCCTCCGCCGATACGAGGCGCCCCTGAGCCCCAATTGCCGTCAGCGACAGGCTTGCGCCCGCAACCGCGTACTCGAGCGCCATTTCTTCATCGCATCCCGAAAGCCAGGAGGCGAGGAACACGCCAGTGAAGGCATCGCCGGCCCCCGTGGCATCGACCACGTTGACAACAGGGGCTGACGCGGAGACAGGCGGCTTCCCTGGTCTGAAGAGAGTTGCGCCTTCGGCGCCTTGGGTCACGGTCAGGGCGCGGCACCGAACCTGCGGCAAGAGGTCGAGGACGTGGCTTGCCCGGAATACCGGCATGTCGGGGCCAAGTTCGAACATCTGCCGGAAGGTACCGCTGTCGAGGCAAAGAAGATCGAACGTCTCGAGCAAAAGGCGCCCGTCTTCCGGCGTTTGCCTTTCGCGCGCAAGGCCGGCCGAATGGAGAGACAGCAGGTATCCCGCATCCCGCAGTTCGTCTCGGACCTGCTCGGCAGCTGCGAGATGAAACCCGTCGAAATGTACGCAGGCCGGGATCTCCCGTTGCTCGTTGTGCGATAGGTGGCGCGACAGAAACTCAAGCGGCAGATGGAACGGCTCGTTGATGATTGTCCGCTGTCCCGTTGCCTCCACGAGCACTATGCATCGCGACAGCCGCCCTCCCTGCTGCTGGAGGGCGCCGCTGGCGTCGATGTTCCGCGCCGCCAGCTCCTCGAGCGCCCAGAGACTATCGGCATCATCACCGAGATGCGTCACCATCTCTACTGAAATTCCAGCCGGAGCTCCCACGGTCGCGGCAAAGGCAGCGACATTCGCTGCAGGTCCCCCCAGCATCTTCTCGATGGAAGTCGACGTGGATCGGTCGCCAGGCTGCGGCACGCCCTCAATACGCACCATGTAATCGATAGAGATGTATCCGACGCAGACCAGTCTCGACCGAACTTGTCTGGGCGGATTCCCCGTTCGAGGTCGCCGCGCAATCAGCGACCGGGCGAGACTGTTCGGCCGGTAATCGAGCTCCTCGATCGCTCTGATCACAACGTCTCGGGTCGCTTCAGAGACAGACTTGCTTCCGTTCAGGACATGAGAGACTGTGCCCACCGAAACACCAGCATGCTGGGCGACATCACGAATTGTCGCGCGCCTTGCTTTAGCCCAGCCAGCCGTGCCTGCCACGCCTTCCTCCTCCCAGTCGACCCGCTGTTGAAACGTTTCACCGATCACCCAGCGGTGTCAATGCCTACGGCCGACGCCGCGCCATACAACACCAGATCGCGGAGGATCACCCACGTAAGCCGACCGTCTTCAGACAACACTGTGAACCCGCGGCCCCGCGCGTTCCTTGAAAGTGGGACGAAACCTTTCCTTGCGCTTTAGAAGATGTCGGTTGTGAACTCATCACCGCTCCGCCTGCACTTGCCATGTCACTATCCACGATGGCCCAGGAGCTCGATGCCCGGACCCCCGACAAGCTCATCTCGAAGTCGCTCCTGGCTCTGAAGGACCGCACCGACGCAGCCATCTTCCAGGCGCTTGGTCTTCCCCAGAAGCTCCCTGGGACGGCCTACATGGCGATCCGGTCGATCGACACCGCCGCGATGATGACCGAACGGGATGCTCTCTCCCTCGGCCAGCCCGAGCCCTGGGGTGCCTACGAGCATGTCACCCGGCTCACCTTCACCCCGGGCTGCTGGCAGCCCTGCCGTGCAGAGCGCGAGTTCCTCGCCCGCTACCGCGTCGCATCGAACCGGATCAGCCGCCCCGCAGCCTGATCCGCAAACCCAGAAGAGGTTCGCTCACCACTCTTCTGGCCCCAGCGGGAGGTGGGAAAACACCCGAGCCCGGTAGGTTCCTGGTTCCTCCTTTACGGGAACAGGCCGGGCATACCCAACATCAGCAGAGACCCCTCATGAACGCCCAGACCCAAGATCCCCGCAGCAAGAACGACGTCGTCACCCGCCGCGCTCCGCGTTGGGCCTGGCAAGTTCTCGACCTGCTGCTCCTCGCTCCTGGCGGCAGCTCTAAACCTAACCTAAACCTCAGACGCAAATTTCGGCTGATGGAGCCCATGACGCTCATGGAAACTCGAGCAAACTCGGGCAACTGATCAGCAAGATCAGAGCAAATGGTCGAGTTACCGGAAGCTGCTCCTTGAACGTTCAGAACAATGAAGATTCTGCTTCCGGATCGTGATCGAAACGCTCCTGGACGAGCCGTCCAAGTGGTTAAACTCGTCGCCATCGCCACGCACAAGCTGTTTCTGCTCCGAATTCTGCCACCTAATACTCAAGTTCGCATTTCACTCCCCTTTTTGCCTAAAGACAGCCTAAAGACTGACACCCCAAATTTGAGAACGAAATCAGAGCGCGCGGGCGGTGACTGTTGGCGGATGAAGTGACCTGCGACGTGTCCAAAATGGACAGGGAGCATCTTCCCGCCAGACCTTCGTTGGTCTATGCATAGCTGTCGTCTGCATTCAGAGAAGCGCGGTCTCCAATTCCCGGACCTGACTGGGAGCGCTACGCGAGCCGCCCGACACATCCATAGCTTCTGCTCTGGGCACGCTGTCCTGTCACGCGTTCCGTATGGATCCTGGTTCTTGGTGCAGGTGCAGTCAGCACCACCTCGATTTGCTTCCAGGTCGGGAAGCCTCGGTCAGATCTGACCTACTTCGACCCGCGAGGTTCGGCGCGTATCCCGTTCTGCCTGGGAGGTCCCCCATGGCCCATCAAGATCCCGTTCCGCGCGCCAGCCGCGGGAAAGATGTCCGAAATGCCGAGCCACCACTTTCGCCTGACGCTCTCCGAAGAGACGATCAAGGATTGCTGCAAGTCAGTTTTCAACGTCCTCTCTCTTCTCGCGGCGCGGTTCCGGCCCCGCCCGGGCTTCGTTCCTCGATGTCTCCCCGTCCCTTCACACCAGACATGCTGGCCGAGCGGTGGAGCTGCTCTGCCGAAGCAGTACGCCAGATGATCCATCGTGGCGAGCTCCGAGCGTTCCGTGTAGGACGCATGTTCAGAATCCCGTTCGACGCGGTGGAGGAAAAGGAATGCGGCTCACGATCGGACGCCTTCGCGGAGGATTCTGCGTCTACTGGACCGACCCCGGCACCGGCGTTAGACGCCGGTTTCAGCTTCAGGCACGCACCCGAGAGGAAGCCGAGGCAGAAGCCCGGGACGTCTACCTGAAGGAGTGCGCTCCGAGGGGCGCAGTGACGGTCTCCCAGATCTGGGCGGCCTACATCGACCACCTCGGGACCAAGCCTACGGCGAAGACCATGGGCTACACCGGCAAGGCAATCCTCGGATTCTTCGGCAAGCTCCGCCCCGACCAGATTACAGTTACGGACTGCCGGGGTTATGCCGCGAGGCGCGCCGCCGAGGGCAAGGCCATCGGCTCCGTGCATACCGAGCTTGGCCACCTGCGCAGCGCCCTCCGGTGGGCCACGAAGACCGGCGTGATTGAGCGGACGCCCCACATCGAACGTCCGCCCAAGCCCGCGAGCAACGTCAAGCCCATGAGCGACGACCAGCTCCGGGCCCTGATCGACGGCTGCTCCGCTCCCCATGTCCGCCTCGCCGTGATCCTGCTTATCGCCACCGGCGCCCGGGTCGGAGCCATTCTGGATCTGACCTGGGATCGGATCCACTTCGAAACCGGCATCATCGACCTCCGCCTTCCCGACGGCGTCACCCGCAAGGGTCGCGCCGTGGTTCCGATGAACCGTATGGCGCGGGTGGCGCTCGAGGAGGCCTACAACGCCCGTTTGACCGACTATGTCGTCGAGTGGGCCGGAAGACGGGTCAAGTCGATCAGGACCGGCTACCAGGCGGCCATGGCGCGCGCAGGGCTATCCGACATCCACATCCACCAGATCCGCCACACGGTCGCGGTGAAGATGCTCCAGGCCGGGCGTCCTCTCGTAGAGGTCTCCCAGTTCCTTGGCCACTCCAACACCCAGATCACCGAGAAGACCTACGCCCGGTTCATGCCCGAGAGGTTTGCAGCGGCAGCAGAGATTCTGGACCTCTCCGGGTTCAATGAACCTGAGCGCACTTCGCAAAATCGTCGTAAGTAGTTGGTTTTTATGGTGGGTGATGAGGGATTTGAACCCCCGACATCTTCGATGTGAACGAAGCGCTCTACCACTGAGCTAATCACCCGCCGGGTGGGCGCGGTTTAGCCATACCCGCACGGCTCCGCAAGAGGGCAATCGGCCCCGAGCGGCGCGGCTTGGCCTGCGCCCTGTCCCTCAGTCCTTCGCGTCGCCGGAGCCGGAGCGCTTGAGCTTGAGCGTCAGCATGTCGCCGCCGGGCTTCTTCACGCGCTTCTTGACCGAGAGCTTGCCGAGCGGGGGCACGACGACTTCCTCTCCGGCGTCGAGCAGGCGGCCCATCTCCTCGAGGACGAGGTCCACCACGGCCTTGAGGTCGGCGCGGCGCATCGGGCTGCGCCCGGCCACGGCGTCAAGGAGATCGCCACGGCGCGCGCGGGTGGCGTCGGCGGCTTCGGCTGAGATCGCTGGCGGCAGCGCGGGGGACGTTTCTGGCGCCGCGGGAGCCTTCGCGACCGGCGCCGGGGTGGCGGCCGTCTTCGATGCAGGCTTCGCCGCGGCCTTCGGGGCCGACGTCGCGACCGTCTTGGGGGAGGCCTTCGCCTCGGTCTTGGGGGAGGCCTTCGCCGCTGGATTCGCTGCGGCCTTCGTCCCGGCCGCCCGCGCCTTCCGTGCCTTGGCGGGTGCGGCGGCAGCCGTCTTCGCGGGCGCCGCCTCGGGTGCGGCGGCGGTCTTGGTTCCTGTAGCCATCTCTACTCTCCTCACACGCGGTCGCTTCTCCGGCGTCCGCTTCGAGGCCGATGCTACATCAGGCCGGGCAGCCTTTCCAGCGGGCCGTCAGCTCGCGCTCGCCACGGTGCGGAGGCGTCGGCGGTCCCAGCGCGGCCAGCCGATCAGCTCGGATACCGTGACGAAGCGGAAGCCCCGCGCCCGGAGGCCCTCGATCGTGCCGGGCATGGCGCGGATCGTGGGGCCGTGGATGTCGTGGGCGAGGACCACGTCGCCCGGATGGCTCATCGACAGGATGCGGTTCGTGACCACCGTGCTGCCCGGGCGGCGCCAGTCCTCGGGATCGACGGACCAGAGCACGGTCGGAATTCCGCGCGCCTGGTGCAGCATGAGGCGCTGGCGGGGATGCATGTTGCCGTAGGGCGGCCGGAGCGTCACCGGCATCCGCCCCGTCGCGTTGATGACCGCGTGGCTGGTGCGGTCCACCTGGTCGAGAAGCGCGGCGTCGGAATGGCCGAAAAGGCTCGGGTGCGACCAGGTGTGGTTGCCGATCTCGTGGCCCTCGGCGGCGATGCGCGCGGCGAGCTGCGGGAGCTGCGCGACGCGGTTGCCGATCACGTAGAAGGTCGCGCTGACCTCGTAGGCGCGCAGGATGTCGAGGAGCTGCGGCGTCAGGCTGGGGTGCGGCCCGTCGTCGAAGGTGAGCGCGACGAGCGGCTCGGACGTCGCGATGCGCGTGACCGTCGCCTGCATGCCCGAGACGATCTGGCCCCGCTGGGGGAAGCTCGCCTCGACGAAGGGCGAGGCCTCGGCCCGGCGCACGAAGGCCGGCGCGCCGAGGAGCGCGCCCACGCCCAGCATGATGTCCCGCCGACTGAACTTCATCTCACGCTCCGGCAAGCTGCCACGATGCCCGGAGCGGCAGGAGAATCGGACCGCCCCGTAGTTATCCACAACGATCCGGGAGGCGCGGTTCCGATCAAGATATCCACAGGACGGAGGGGCCCGATTGAACGGAACCGTGCCTTGCCGGACACGCAACCGGGCGGTTGCGTGACTTTTCGGTGACTCGCGCCCGGCAACACCGCGGCCGGGCCTTGCCGCAGCGTCGCTTCCCTCGCGACAGTGGATGCAACCCGGCCGGTCTGCTCCGTGCCGGGGTTCATCGTCCACCATCGCACCCAGCTGCCAGGGAGCTCACTTCATGAAACGTCTTGCTGCCGCCACCGCCCTCAGCCTCGCCCTCGTCTCCGGCACCGCCAACGCCGGCGGCATGGTCGAGCCCGTGATGCCGCCCGCCGTGATCGTCGAGGACACCGCGGCGTCGAACGGGGGCATCCTCGTCCCGATCCTGTTCCTGATCTTCACCATCGCCGTGACGCACGGCTGATCCGCGCAGGATCCGCACCAGAAAAGGCCCGCCGGGATCGCTCGCGGCGGGCCTTTCCGTTTTCGATACCGGACCTCGTCAGTGCGCGATCGCCGCCTCGCTGCCGCCCTCGGGCTTCGCCTTGGCGGCGGCGGCCTCCTCGGCCTCCTCGTCCCAGTCGATGGGCTCGGGGGCACGCACCAGCGCCCGCTCCAGCACCTCGGAGACGTGGCTGACGGGGATGATCGTCAGCCCCTCCTTCACGTTGTCCGGGATCTCGGGCAGGTCCTTCTCGTTCTCGGCCGGGATCAGCACCGTCGTGATGCCGCCCCTGAGGGCCGCCAGAAGCTTCTCCTTCAGCCCGCCGATGGGCAGCACGTTGCCGCGCAGCGTGACCTCGCCGGTCATGGCGATGTCCTTGCGCACCGGGATCTGCGTCAGCACCGAGACGATGGAGGTCACCATCGCGATACCGGCCGAGGGCCCGTCCTTGGGCGTCGCGCCCTCGGGGACGTGAACGTGGATGTCCCAGCGGTCGAGGCGGGGCGGCTTGACCCCGATCCTCGGCGCGATCGAGCGCACGTAGCTCGCCGCGGCGTCGATCGACTCCTTCATCACGTCGCCGAGCTTGCCCGTCGTCTTCATCCGGCCCTTGCCGGGCAGGCGCAGCGCCTCGATCGACAGGAGGTCGCCGCCGACACTCGTCCAGGCGAGGCCCGTGACGACGCCGATCTGGTCCTCCTTCTCGGCGAGGCCATACTTGAAGCGGCGCACGCCCAGCATGTCCTCGAGCGTCTCGGGCGTGACCTCGACGCGGTCCTTCTCCTTCTTGAGGATCATGGTCAGCGCCTTCCGCGCGAGCTTGGCGATCTCGCGCTCGAGGTTCCGCACGCCCGCCTCGCGGGTGTAGTAGCGGATGATGTCGGTCAGCGCCGCGTCCGTCAGGCTGAACTCCTTCGCCTTCAGGCCGTGGTTCTTCACCTGCTTGGGCAGGAGGTGGCGCCGTGCGATCTCGCGCTTCTCGTCCTCGGTGTAACCGGCGAGCGGGATGATCTCCATCCGGTCCAGGAGCGGACCGGGCATGTTGTAGGAGTTCGCCGTCGTCAGGAACATCACGTTCGAGAGGTCGTATTCCACCTCGAGGTAGTGGTCCACGAAGGTCGCGTTCTGCTCGGGGTCGAGCACCTCGAGCATGGCGCTCGCCGGGTCGCCGCGGAAGTCCTGGCCCATCTTGTCGATCTCGTCGAGCAGGATCAGCGGGTTGGTCGTCTTGGCCTTCTTCAGCGCCTGGATGATCTTGCCGGGCATCGAGCCGATATAGGTCCGGCGGTGGCCGCGGATCTCGCTCTCGTCACGGACGCCGCCGAGCGAGATGCGGATGAACTCGCGCCCCGTGGCCTTGGCGACCGACTTGCCGAGGCTCGTCTTGCCGACGCCCGGAGGGCCGACGAGGCAGAGGATCGGCCCCTTCAGCTTCTTCGAACGCTGCTGCACGGCGAGATACTCGACGATCCGCTCCTTGACCTTCTCGAGGCCGTAGTGGTCGTCGTCGAGCACGGCCTGCGCGCGGGCGAGGTCCTTCTTGGTGCGCGAGGTCACGCCCCACGGGATCGAGAGAATCCAGTCGAGATAGTTGCGCACCACCGTCGCCTCGGCCGACATGGGCGACATGGACTTGAGCTTCTTCAGCTCGGCCTCCGCCTTGTCGCGCGCCTCCTTCGAGAGCTTCGTGGCGTTGATCCGCTCCTCGAGTTCGGCCACCTCGCCGCCCTCGTCGCCGTCGCCGAGCTCGCGCTGGATCGCCTTCATCTGCTCGTTGAGGTAGTATTCGCGCTGCGTCCGCTCCATCTGGGACTTCACGCGGGTCTTGATCTTCTTCTCGACCTGCAGGACGGACATCTCCCCCTGCATCAGGCCATAGACCTTCTCCAGCCGCTCGGAGACGTCGAGCGTCTCCAGGAGGTCCTGCTTCTGCGCCACCTCGATGCCGAGATGGCCCGAAACGAGGTCGGCGAGCTTCGCGGGATCGGTCGTCTCGGACACGCTCGTCAGCGCGTCCTCGGGGATGTTCTTCTTGACCTTGGCGTATTTCTCGAACTCCTCGGCGACCGAGCGCGTCAGCGCCGTCACCGCGGCGCGGTCGCCCGGCTCCTCGGCGAGCTCGGTGGCGCGGGCCTCGAAGAACTCCTCGGTCGCGGTGAATTCCTCGATGCGGACGCGCACGCGGCCCTCGACCAGCACCTTCACGGTGCCGTCGGGCAGCTTCAGGAGCTGGAGCACGTTGGCCAGCACGCCCGCGCGGTAGATGCCCTGCGGCGTGGGGTCATCCACGGAGGGATCCATCTGGCTCGACAGCAGGATCTGCTTGTCGTCCTGCATCACCTCTTCCAGCGCGCGCACGGACTTCTCGCGGCCGACGAAGAGCGGCACGATCATGTGGGGGAACACCACGATGTCGCGCAGCGGCAGGACGGGATAGGTTGCGGTTTGCTCTGGCATGTCGCCTTCCTCGATGTCTTGGCAGAAGGGCACGGGCCCCGCTCGCGGCAGCCCCCTGGCCCTCCCCGGTCAGGATGGTTGAATCTGGGGCCCGAAGGGGGCGGTTTCAACCTGAGTCCGTTCGGCCCCTGCGTCGCCTCCACTGTGCCCCTCCCGCGGGGAGCGAACAATGGCAATCTGGCCCCGAACGCGCCGGGCGCGGCGAGAGCGCGCGGGCCGCGTTGATCTGAATCATGGATGTGAAAAGGTTGATGCGGTAAACATTGAACGTCACGCAGATTCGGGGGGATCGGCAGGGCCGCATCGGACACGGGCCGGAGTTTCACCGGCTCGGGAACGGCCTGCCCGGCAATTTCCGCCACCTCCCAATGGGTCCGCGCGACTTTCCCTGACCCGGGCGGCGCGTCCCCTGTGCCCGCCCGACCTTGGCCCGCCGGCCGTCACCCGCCGGCGGGCCATTCTTTTCAACGGCTTGCCTCAGCGGAGGATGCGGACGAGCCGCGTCTGTGCGGTGTCGCCCTCGCCCGTCTGCAGCACGCCCAGAAGCGCCCGCGCATTGGGCACCGCCACGCCGAGGAAGAACGGCACGGGCGCCTCCGCGCCCAGAAGCGCGCCGCGGGCGGTCATGCGCGGCAGGCGGTTGAACGCGCAGCCGAGTGCCGCCGTCGCGCGCTCGGAGGTGATGTCGGCCTCGCCGGGCAGTTCGGCGAAAGGGATCTCGCCCGACTGCACGACCTCGAGCGGCACTCTCGAGGCGAAGGTCGCGCCGCCGATGGTCACGACGCTTTCGGTGGCGTCCGCTTCGATGCGCACGGTATCGTGACCGGCGCCGCCGAGCGGCCCCTGCACGAGCGGCGTCTCCTCGGGCCAGATCTCCATGGTCCAGGTGCCGTCGAGGTCCATGAACGTGGTGTTGATCCAGGCCATCGCCTCCTCGCCGCAGGCGCCTTCGGCCACCTGCATCTGGCCATGCGGATCGAAGAAGGCGAAGGGCCCGGGATCGACGGCGGGTCCCTCGCCCGCGTCCGGCTCCTCGGCGATACGGTCGTCGTCGGACTGCGCCTCGGGCTGCGCGCCCATCTCGACCTCGCCGGGCGGCGTGTCCTGCTGGGCCTGGGCCGCAGGGCCGAGGATGAGGAGGAGGGCGAGGATCGAGGACAGAGGACGGCGCATGGGCAACTCCGGGGGCGGTGGGTGTCCCGGGGTCAATGCGTCTCCGGCGGGCGGGGTTCCGCGCGCGCCTCAGGCCGCGAAGCCCGCAGCCCCGCCCTGCTCCATCGGCTCGACCGGCAGGCCGAGCACCCGAGGCACGGCTTCGGCGATCTCGTCCGCCTGCGGCACGGCGCGCGGCCCCTCCCAGAGAAGCACGGCCTTGCCGGCCGGCGGCAGCGCCCAGAACTGAGTCCAGGGCACCGCGCGCAGCGGGCCGCCCGGCCGCGAGGCGTCCCGAGTGCCGTCGCGGCGCCCGATGCGCAGCCCCTCGCGCGGCAGAGACGTGCCGCCGAAGGGGCCGACCTTGCGCACGCCCTTCTCCGACAGGATCAGGGCCACGCCGAAGGCGGCCCAAAGCGCGTGGATCACCCCCCAGAGGAGCAGAACGCCCGCGCCGACGAGGGACCAGACCCAAAGGCCGGTGTCCCCCAGCGCGACGGCCATCGACCCGATCCACAGGTTCGCGATCGCGAGGCCGCCGAAGACCGCGGCGGCGAGAAGGCTCGCGACGCGGCTGCCATGGGCCCGGATGACGACGCGCCCGGTCATGGCGGCGGGATGTCCCCCTCGGCGCGCGCCGCGTGGAACCCGGCCTCGAAGGCGGCGAAGCGGTCCCCGGCGATGGCGGCGCGCATGTCGGCCATGAGCTCCTGGTAGTAGTGCAGGTTGTGCCAGGTGAGCAGCATGGACGAGATGATCTCGCCCGCGCGGAAAACGTGGTGCAGGTAGGCGCGGCTGTAGCCCGTGCAGGCGGGACAGGTGCAGTCCGCGTCGAGCGGGCGCGGGTCGTCCTGGTGCCGGGCGTTCTTGATGTTGACCACGCCGCGCCGGGTGAAGGCCTGCCCCGTCCGCCCCGAGCGCGAGGGCAGGACGCAGTCCATCATGTCGATCCCGCGCGCCACCGCGCCCACGATGTCGTCGGGCTTGCCCACGCCCATGAGATAGCGCGGCCGGTCCTCGGGCAGCATGTCGGGCGCGTAGTCGAGAACGCCGAACATCGCCTCCTGCCCCTCGCCCACGGCGAGGCCGCCGACCGCGTAGCCGTCGAAGCCGATTTCCCTGAGTTTCCCGGCGCTTTCCTCGCGAAGTTCACGGGTCACGCCGCCCTGCTGGATGCCGAAGAGCGCGTGGCCCGGACGGTCGCCGAAAGCCTCCCGCGAACGCTCGGCCCAGCGCATCGAAAGGCGCGTGGCGCGCGCCACCTCCGCCTCGCTCGCGGGCAGCGCGGGGCATTCGTCGAAGCACATGACGATGTCCGACCCGAGGAGCTTCTGGATCTCCATCGAGCGCTCGGGGCTCAGCATGTGGCGCGAGCCGTCGATGTGGGAGCGGAACTGCACCCCCTCCTCGGTGAGCTTGCGGAGCTCGGCGAGGCTCATCACCTGGAAACCGCCCGAGTCGGTCAGGATCGGCCTGTCCCAGTTCATGAAGCGGTGGAGCCCGCCCAGCCGCGCGATCCGCTCGGCCGTGGGACGCAGCATCAGGTGGTAGGTGTTGCCCAGCAGGATGTCCGCGCCGGTGGCCGCCACGCTCTCGGGCAGCATCGCCTTCACCGTCGCGGCGGTGCCCACGGGCATGAAGGCGGGCGTCCGGATCTCGCCGCGCGGGGTCGAGATGACGCCGGTGCGCGCCTTGCCGGAGGTCGCGCGGAGCGTGAAGGAGAAACGGTCGGCCATGCCGTTCCCTTGGCGCGTTTCGCGCGGCGGGACAAGTCCCGCGCGGGAGAGGTCATGGCGGGACAAGTCCCGCCCTACAGGTGCGCTCACAGGTGCGCCAATGCCCTCCGCGCCCAGTCGCAGGCGAGGTCGGGATCGTCGAGCGCCTCGTCGGGCATCGTCCAGTAGGCCATGCGCGTGGGCTTGTCCCGGTCCGCGTGCCGGTAGGACCACTGTGTGCAGCCCGCGGCCTCGAGCTCGGCCGCGAAGGCGCCCTGCCCCTTCAGGAACAGCCCGCCATCCGCCATCAGGATCGCGAAGATCGTGCCTTCGTGATAGAGGCAGAGGCCGCCCATCATCTTGCGGGTCGTGATGTCGCCGAGGCCGGAGAAGAGGTCGCGCGCGGCCTCGATCTCCTCGGCGGAGACGGCCATGTCAGTCGCGCGAGGCGCGCTCGGCCTCGAGTTCCTCGACATCCTTGAACTTGATCGACTCGCCGCAGCCGCAGGCGTCGGTCACGTTCGGATTGCGGAACCGGAAGCCGGATTCGAGCAGTGAGGTCTCGTAGTCGATCTCGGTGCCGAAGAGGAACATCTGCGCCATGGGCGCGATCATCACGCGCGCGCCGTCCTGCTCGACCACCTCGTCGTGGGGGTCGACCTCGGCCACGTAGTCCATGGTGTATTCCATGCCCGCGCAGCCGCCCTTCCTGATGCCGATGCGCAGGCCCTCGGTGTCGCCCCTGGCCATCAGCCTGGCGATCTGCCGCACGGCGGCGGGGGTGAGGGTGACGGCCTGCTTGCCGGGAATGCCGAACATGATGCGTCCTTTCCGTTCCCCCTCGAACCTATGCCTCAGCCGGGCCGCTCTCAAGGCCCGGCCCGCGGATCACATGAAGCCGAGCTCCAGCCGCGCCTCGTCGGACATCATGTCCATGCCCCAGGGCGGGTCCCAGGTGATCTCGACATCGACCTGCTTGACGCCCTGCAGCGGCTCGACCGCGTCGGCGACCCATCCCGGCATCTCGCCCGCGACCGGGCAGCCGGGCGCGGTCAGCGTCATCACGATGTTGACCGCGTTCTCGGGCGTGATGTCGATGGTGTAGACCAGGCCGAGGTCGAAGATGTTGACCGGGATCTCCGGGTCGTAGACGGAGCGGCAGGCCTCCACCACGGACTCGTAGAGCGGGTGGTCCGTGCTCGACGGGCGGATCAGCGGCGCCCCCTCCATCATCTCGGTGTTCTCGGGCATCGGCACGGGTTCCTTGCGGCCTTCGGATTTCCGAGAGAATATATAAGGATTGCCCCGCGCGGGTAAAGGCCCGCGGGCGTCGCGGTTGACGCGCGGCGACATCCTTGCGATCCAAGCCCCTGCGCTCCACGCACCAACCGACACCGGCAGGAAGGAGGCCCCGATGCGAGTCAAGCTGGCCGCGGGCAACTGGAAGATGAACGGGCTTTCCGCCGACCTCGCGGAGATCGACGCGCTCGCCGCCGCGCATCCCGACCCGCGTTCGGAGGTGCTGATCTGCCCGCCCGCGACGCTGGTCGCGGCCATGGCGGCGCGGACGGACGGCACCGCGATCGCCGTCGGCGGTCAGTCCTGCCACCCCGCGGCCTCGGGCGCGCATACCGGCGACGTCTCGGCCGCGATGCTGGCCGATGCTGGCGCCACATATGTCATCGTCGGCCATTCCGAGCGGCGCGCCGACCACGGCGAGAGCGACGACGACGTGCGCGCGCAGGCGCGCGCGGCGCTGGAGGCGGGGCTGAAGGTGATCGTCTGCGTCGGCGAGACCGAGGCGCAGCGCGACGCCTCGAACACGCTCGACATCATCTCGGGGCAGCTCGCGGGCTCGGTCCCCGACCTCGTGACCGGCGAGAGCCTCGTGATCGCCTACGAGCCGGTCTGGGCCATCGGCACCGGGCGGACGCCCACGACGGACCAGATCGGCGAGGTTCACGACTTCATCCGCGCCCGCCTCGAGGCGCGCTTCGGCACGGGCGTGGGCCGGTCGGTGCGCATCCTCTACGGCGGCTCGGTCAAGCCCGGCAACGCCACCGAGATCTTCGCCGTCTCGAACGTGGACGGTGCGCTGGTGGGCGGCGCTTCGCTCAAGGCCTCCGATTTCGGCGGGATCATCGCCGCGCTCGACGCGGCCTGAGCCTACTCGGTCGCGCGCACGAAGCGTTCCGTCGCCACCCGGATCGCGCCGGAATAGCTGTCCGAGTAGTGGCGGACGGCGAGCAGATACCGCCCCGCCTCGAGGCGGGTCAGGATCTGGCTGTCGAGCGTTCCGTTCGAATCGTCGCTGAAGGCGACCTCCGTGCCCGCCGCATCGAACAGGATGATCACCGGGTCGGCGTCGCCCACCTGCATGGCGTCGATGACAAGGACGGTGGGCGCGCCGAGTTCGAAGGACAGCCACTGCGCCCGGCGGCCCTGCACCGGCAGGTCGCGCACCGTCACCGGCGGCAGGAGGCCCATGTCGATGAGCGGCCACGAGCCGTCGAGCGGCGGCGCCGCGTCGCCCGCGGCGATCCGCTCGGCCTGTTCGGCGGCGGCATCGTAGGGCTGGATGCGCAGCGTCACCGGAAGCTCGGGATCGAAGAGCGCGCGCATCCCGACGCAGTAGGTGCCCGCCGGAAGCGGGTCGATGACGTCGATCCGGGAATTCAGGCTGTCGTAGTCGTCGTTCTCGGCGATCAGCGTGCCCGCGCCGTCGAAGAGGTAGATGTAGGGATCAGCGTTCTCGTTCTCGGCGCGGATCGAGAGGCTCTGCGGCT
>NZ_JBQLZP010000184.1:0-1760 GCF_052168335.1 Roseicyclus sp.
GAGATCATCGGCCCCGCCGAAATCGCCGCGCTCTCGCCCGTCACCAACATCGAGGGCATCCTCGGCGCGCTCTACGACCCGCTCGACGGGCATCTCGACCCCTCGGGCACCACCCATGCCTACGCGAAGGCCGCGCGCATGGGCGGGGCCGAGATCGTGCTCCACACCAAGGTGCTCGAGACCAATCCCCGCCCCGACGGCACCTGGGACGTCGTGACCGACAAGGGCACGATCCATGCCGAGCACGTGGTGAACGCCGCCGGCCTCTGGGCGCGCGAGGTCGGGCACATGGCGGGCATCGTCCTGCCGCTCCACCCGATGGAGCACCAGTATGTCGTCACCGACGAGATCCCCGAGATCTACGAGCGCGACAGCGAGCATCCGCACGTCATGGATCCCGCCGGCGAGAGCTATCTGCGGCAGGAGGGGCGCGGCCTCTGCATCGGCTTCTACGAGCAGTCCTGCCGCCCCTGGGCCGTCGACGGCACGCCCTGGGAGTTCGGGCACGAGCTCCTGCCCGACGACTTCGACAAGATCGAGGAGTCGATCGCCTTCGCCTACCGCCGCTTCCCCGTGCTCGAGCGCGCGGGCGTGAAGTCGGTGATCCACGGCCCCTTCACCTTCGCCCCCGACGGCAATCCGCTGGTCGGCCCCGTGCCGGGCCTGCGCAACTACTGGTCGGCCTGCGGGGTCATGGCGGGCTTCAGCCAGGGCGGCGGCGTCGGCCTCTCCCTCGCGCAGTGGATGATCGACGGCGCGCCCGAGCGCGATACCTTCGCCATGGACGTGGCCCGCTTCGGCCGCTTCATCACGCCGGGCTACACGCTGCCCAAGGTGGTCGAGAACTACCAGACGCGCTTCTCCGTGGCCTACCCCAACGAGGAGAAGCCCGCCGCGCGCCCCCTCCGGACGAGCCCGATGTACGACGTCTTCGACGCCATGGGCGCGGTCTGGGGCCAGCAGTTCGGCCTCGAGGTGCCGAACTACTTCGCCGAAGGCGACGAACCGCGCTACGAGACACCCTCCTTCCGCCGCTCGAACGCCTTCGGGGCCACCGCCCGCGAGGTCCGTGCCGTGCGCGGGGGCGTCGGCATCAACGAGGTGCAGAACTTCGGCAAGTACGTCGTGAAGGGCCCGCGGGCGCGCGACTGGCTCGACCGGATCATGGCGGGCCGCATCCCGCAGCCCGGGCGCCTCGCGCTCAGCCCGATGCTCGCGCCCTCGGGGCGCATCATGGGCGATTTCACAGTGACCTGCCTCTCGGAAACCGAGTTCCGCCTGACGGCGAGCTACGGCGCGCAGGACTTCCACATGCGCTGGTTCGACAGCCACATGGAGGAAGGCGTCACGGTCGAGAACGTCTCCGACCGGATCACCGGCTTCCAGATCGCGGGGCCCCGCGCACGCGATCTTCTCCAGGACGTCACCCGCGCCGACGTGGGGCCCGAGGCCTTCCGCTTCCTCGACGCGAGGCGGATGATCATCGGCCTCTCCGAGGCGCTGGTGCAGCGGGTCAGCTACACGGGCGATCTCGGCTACGAGATCTACGTCGACGCGATGGAGGAGCGGCCGCTCTGGTCGGTGCTCTGGACCGCTGGGCAGAAATACGGGCTCAGACCCTTCGGGATGCGCGCGATGATGAGCCTGCGGCTCGACCGCTTCTTCGGCTCGTGGATGCGGGAGTTCTCGCCCGACTACACCGTGGGCGAGACCGGCCTCGACCGCTTCGTCGCCTGGAAGAAGACCGCGGACTTCATCGG
>NZ_JBQLZP010000185.1:0-2668 GCF_052168335.1 Roseicyclus sp.
GCACCACGTGGGCCACCGCCACCCGCGCCCCCATCGCGCGCCCGAGCATCAGCGCGGCGAGCCCCACGCCGCCCCCGCCCCAGACGCCGAGCCACTCGCCGGGCCGCAGCGCCGCGCGCCCCGTCAGCGCGTGCCAGGCCGTCGTCACCCGGCAGCCGAGCGCCGCGGCCAGCGCGGGGTCCATCCCCTCGGGCAGGCGCGTGAGGTTGGCGTCGGCATGGGCCACCGCCACCCGCTCCGCATAGGCGCCGTCGCAGGTGAAGCCCGGCACGACCTGCGTGGCGCAGATCGTCTGGTTCCCCGCCCGGCAGTCGCCGCAGGCCCCGCAGGCCAGGATGAAGGGCGCGATCACCCGGTCGCCCCGCGCCCAGCCGCGCACCTCGGGCCCGGCCTCGACGACCCGTCCGCAGAACTCGTGGCCGAGCGTGTGCGGCAGCGCCACCGGGTCCGCCCCCGTCCAGGCGTGCCAGTCCGAGCGGCAGATCCCGCAGGCCAGCACCTCCAGCACCACGCCGTCGCGCGGGCAGGCCGGGTCCGGCACCTCTCCGATCTCGAGCGGCCGCCGCCAGCCCGTGAGCCGGGCCGCCCTCATGGCCGGGCCTCCGCAGGCTGTCGGTCGCCCCGCGCGGGCGGGACCGAGATGACGAGGAAACCGGTGTCGGCGCCGGTCGCGTTCCGCGCCTGGTGCGCGGCGCCCGGCGGCACCTCCAGTGCCTCGCCGGGGCGCAGGCGCAGCATTTCGCCCTCGATCTCCATGTCGAGCGCGCCGTCGAGCACGTAGAAGAACTGGCGCGCAGTGCCGTGGCGGTGGCGCGTCTCGGCGCTGCCGGGGGGCATCCGCTCCTCGATCACCGACAGGCCCGGCGCCGCGCAGAGGTGCCAGCCGTCGCAGCCCCCGCCCCACGCGTAATGCGGCGCATCGGCGCGACCGAGGGTCCGCGCGGGCATCAGCCCATCTCCACCCGGTAGCTCTCGATCACGGTGTTGGCGAGCAGCTTCTCGCACATCGCGGCGACCTCGGCCTCGGTGGTGCCGGGGGCGAGGTCGAGCTCGATCACCTTGCCCTGCCGCACGCCCTCGACGCCCGAAAAGCCCATGGCGCCGAGCGCGGACCTGACCGCCTCCCCCTGCGGGTCCAGCACCCCGTCCTTCAGCATCACCGTCACGACAGCCTTCATCGCGCCCCGCCCTTCATCTTTCCTCAAATACGCAAAGCCCGCGCCCGCCTCAGTTGATGAGAGTGGGCTTGGTCACCCCCGTCGGCCCCTGCGGCATGACGCCGAGGCGGCGCGCGACCTCCGTATAGGCGTCCGCGAGGTTGCCGAGATCGCGGCGGAACACGTCCTTGTCGAGCTTCTTGCCGGTCTCGATGTCCCAGAGGCGGCACGAATCGGGGCTGATCTCGTCGGCCACGATCAGGCGCATGTAGTCGCCGTCCCAGATCCGCCCGATCTCGATCTTGAAGTCCACCAGCCGGATGCCGACGCCGAGGAACAGCCCCGAGAGGAAGTCGTTCACCCGGAGCGCGAGCGACACCATGTCGTCGAGGTCCTGCTGCGTCGCCCAGCCGAAGGCGAGGATGTGCTCCTCGGCCACCATCGGGTCGCCGAGCTTGTCGTCCTTGTAGTAGAACTCGACGATCGGGCGCGGCAGCGGCGTGCCCTCCTCGATGCCGAGGCGCTTGGAGATCGAGCCCGCCGCGACGTTGCGCACGACGACCTCGAGCGGGATGATCTCGACGGCGCGGATCAGCTGCTCGCGCATGTTGATGCGGCGGATGAAGTGGGTCGGCACGCCGATGGCGTTCAGCCCCGACATGAAGAACTCCGACAGGCGGTTGTTCAGGACGCCCTTGCCCTCGATCGTGGCGCGCTTCTCGGCGTTGAAGGCGGTGGCGTCGTCCTTGAAATACTGGACCAGAGTGCCCGGCTCGGGACCTTCATAGAGGATCTTGGCCTTGCCCTCGTAGACCTTCTTGCGCCGTGCCATGGGTTCTCCGGAAACAGGAACGAGGGCGCGTCGGGCACCCTTCCGTTGCCGCGAGGCTATAGGCCAAAGCGCGCTGTGTCGCAAGCAGCCCCGTCGATCGCGCCTTGCGGCGGCCCGCGGGCAAATCCTAATAATGTGTTAACAGTTTCATTCGAGACGGAGATCCCGATGACCACCTTCGACGATCGCGAGAACGCCTTCGAGAACAAGTTCGCCCACGACCAGGAGATGCAGTTCAAGGCCGAGGCGCGGCGCAACAAGCTGATGGGCCTCTGGGTCGCGGACATCCTCGGCAAGGAGGGCGCGGAGGCCGAGGCCTACGCCAAGTCCGTCGTGCTGGCCGATTTCGAGGAGGCTGGCCACGAGGACGTGATGCGCAAGGTCATGGGCGACCTCGGCGGCCGCGTCGGCGAGGCCGAGGTGCGCAAGAAGTACGACGAGCTGCTCGCCGTCGCGAAGGGCCAGCTCCTCGAGGGGAACTGACGCCGCGACCGCCCGATACCGCGGAGGGCCGCCGCCGTCCCCCGGCGCGGCCCTTTTCCGTTCGCGGCCGGATCAGCCGACGAGCCGCACCTTCGCCTCCGGGCCCTTCGGATCGAGCGCGTAGATCTCGGGCCGGTTGCCGAGGTACCCGCGCCAGGTCCGGTCCGCGGCGTCGGGCAGGCTCGAGATCCGGAAG
>NZ_JBQLZP010000186.1:0-4113 GCF_052168335.1 Roseicyclus sp.
CGGTGACGTCGACGCCTATGCGGGCGCTGTCAGCGATGCGGCGATCCTCGCCAACCGGGGCCTGAACCTGCGCGAGATCACGCCCGAGGCCTACCTCGCCTTCTTCGGCAACGGCTACGCGGTGCTGCAGAGCTACGCCGACGAGAACCCCGCCGTTGTCGAGGGCTTCGGCCGCGCGCTGGTGCGCGGCATGCGCTTCATCAACGATCCCGCCAACCAGGAGACCGCGCTCGACCACATGGCGGCCGGCAATCCGCAGGAGGGCGAGGACCGGGAATTCGCGGCATCGCTCCTCGGGGCGGTCATCGAGCGGATGACGCCGACGGACGCCTACATCGCCGAGGGCTACGGCTACCAGCCGCCCGAGCACTGGGAGGCCTGGCAGCAGAGCCTTCTGGACGCGGGCGACCTCGAGGCGGCCTTCGACGACCTGAGCGCGGGCTATTCCAACGCATGGATCGCCGGCTGGAACGCCGAATGAGCCAGGTCGTCCAGATGACGGCGACGCAAGACGACAAACCGGCCGAGGTTCGGCCGGTTTACCAGATCGAGCGGCTGTCCAAGGTCTATCCCCGCAACGGGTTCCAGGCGCTGAAGGACGTGGACCTGACGCTCGCCAAGGGCGAGTTCGCGGCCGTCATCGGCTCGTCCGGCTGCGGGAAGTCCACGCTCCTGAAGATCATGGCGGGGCTGATGCCGCCCACTTCTGGGCGCGTGATGCTCGAGGAGCGGCCCGTGATGGGACCGCGCCGCGACATCGGGATGATGTTCCAGCAGGCCACGCTCCTGCCGTGGAAGACGACGCTCGGCAACGTGCTCCTGCCCATCGAGATGCGCGACGGCAAGGCCGCGGCGAAGGCCGCGACCGACCGCGCGCGCGAACTTCTGGACCTCGTCGGCATCGGCCGGGCCGAGAACGTCTATCCGGGCGAGCTGTCGGGGGGGATGGCGCAGCGCGCGGCGATCTGCCGGATGCTCATCACCGATCCCGCCGTCCTGCTCCTCGACGAGCCCTTCTCCGCGCTGGACGAGCTGACGCGGGACTTCATGAACATGGAGCTGCAGCGCATCTGCCTCGAGCGGCACGCGACCGCCTTCCTCGTGACCCACTCGATCCCCGAGGCGGTCATCCTCGCCGACAAGATCTACATCATGGACGCCAACCCGGGCCGCATCGTCGAGACGATCCACATCGACCTGCCCCGCCCGCGCAACCTCGACATGATCAACACTGCGAAATTCGGGGAAATCGTGCACCATATCCGCGAGAAACTCGGCCGGGAGATGTATGGCTCATGACCGACCAGACCGGATACACCGCGGCCAAGGCCGCGAGCCGCACGGCCTTCGAGGGCGACACCGTCTGGATCGAGCGCGATCCCTTCATCGACCGCATCCCGCGCTGGGTGGCGATGACCGGGCTCTTCGTGCTGATCGTCGGCATCTGGTATGCCGTCACGGCGCTGGAGGTCGTGTCGAACATCATCCTGCCCGGCCCCGGCGAGACCTGGCGCGACATCGTCTTCGTGGGCAACAACATCCTCTCGGGCGGCTACATGCTCGAGGCCTTCATCACCACGACGAAGACGTTGCTCTACGCCTTCCTTCTCGCCATCGCGATCGGCTTCTCGCTGGGCGTGCTGGTGGGCGAGACCAAGTTCGGCGAGCGCGCGGTGCTGCCCTATCTCGTCGCCATCGACACCATGCCCAAGGTCGCCTTCGCGCCGCTCTTCATCGCCTGGCTCGGCTTCGGCATCTCGTCCAAGGTGGCGCTCGCGACCTTCATCGCGACCTTTCCCATCGTCGTCTCGACCGCCGCGGGCCTCTATGCCGCGACCGAGAACGAACGGATGCTCTTCAAGTCCATCGGGGCGAGCCGGCTGCAAACGCTCCTGCGGCTGAAGCTGCCGACGGGTCTTCCCTACTTCTTCACCGGCCTCAAGATCGCGGCCGTGGGCGTCATGGCGGGCGCCATCACCGGCGAGTTCCTCGGCGGCGGCGAGGGGGTGGGCGCGCTCATCCGCGTCTCGGCCTCGCAGCTCGACACGCCGCGGGTCTTCTCGCTCATCATCTATCTCAGTTTCCTCGGTCTCGCCCTGTTCCTTTCCGTCGTCTGGGTGCAGAAGACCTTCGTGTTCTGGAACAAGTCCGACAAACCGGGTGGCATGGCGTAGATGATGCGGGCGCGCGCGAAGGCGGAGGCGGAGAACGAGCCGATCCTGTCGGATCGCGCCTACGCCATGATCAAGGAGGACATCCTCGCCGGGCTGCTCGAGCCCGGCGACAAGCTGCAGCTCGACGCCGTCTCCGAGCGCTACGGCATCGGCCTCGCCCCCGTGCGCGAGGCGCTGAACCGTCTCTCGGCCGAGGGCTGGGTCGAGCGCCGCAGCCAGCGGGGTTTCTTCGTCTCCGAGCTTTCGATCTCGGATCTCGAGGAACTGGTGAAGACGCGGATCTGGCTGGAAACGCTGGGCCTGAGGGAATCCATCGCCCAGGGCGGGCAGGACTGGGAGGACCAGGTGATCGTGGCCTACCACCGCCTCGCCCGGACCGAGCGGCTTCAGGACGGAACGATCAGCATCGCCGTGAACCCCGAGTGGGAGACGCGGCACCACGACTTCCACCTCGCGCTCCTGTCGGGCTGCGGCTCGTCGTGGATGATGCAGTTCTGCCAGACGATGATGGACCAGGCCGTGCGCTACCGGAACCTCTCGGTGAACTTCACCCTCGAGCGGCGCGGCGACGCGCTGGCCGAGCACGAGGCGATCGTGACCGCCGCCCTCGACCGCGACGCGGACCGGGCGGCCGACCTCCTCGCGCGGCACTATTCCAAGACGCTCGAGGGCCTGAAGGAGCGCCTGCGGAGCGAGCGGCCCGCGCGCGGGCTGGCGGGCTGAGGCGCGGATGAGCGACACCGAATTCGCCGCCTCCTCCGACGGCACGCGGATCGCCTTCCACCGCCACGGCGACGCGGGCCGTCCGCCGATCCTGCTGATCCACGGCTGGGCGCAGCAATCCGTCTGCTGGGCCCCCCTGGTCGAGCGGCTCGGCGACCGCTTCCACCTCGTGACCATGGACCTGCGCGGCCATGGCGGCTCGGACAAGCCGGAAGCCCCCGCCGCCTACACCGACACCTCCCTCTGGGGCGACGACGTGCGCGCGGTGATCGATGCGGCGGGGCTCTCGCGGCCCGTGCTCGTCGGCTGGTCGTATGGATCGCGCGTGATCGCGGCGCATCTGGCGACCCATGGCGACGGGCATCTTGCGGGCCTCGTGCTCGCGGGCGGCATCCTCGCCATCGGCAAGGCGCGGGAGGAGTGGATGGTGGGCCAGGCGAGCCCCGGCCTCGACCGCGACCTCTACACCGAGGACGTGCCGCGGAGGCTCGCCGCCACCGTCCGCTTCGTCGAGGCCTGCACCGCCCGCCCGCTCGACCGCGCGACCTATGCCACGCTGGTCGGCGCCAACATGCTCTGCCCCGCCCATGTGCGCCGCGCCCTCTTCGGCGCGGATGTGGATTTCCGCCCGGTCTATGCGGCGGCGACCTGCCCTGCCCTCGTGATCCACGGCGACGCCGACGCCGTCGTGACGCCCCGCACGGGCGAGGCCGCCGCCGCGCTCTTCGGGCAGGGACGGCACCTGAGCTACGAGGGCGTCGGCCACGCCCCCTTCCTCGAGGCGCCCGACCGCTTCGCCTCGGACCTCGCGGATTTCGTCGAGGAGGTTGGCGCCGGCCGGGGATGACCGGCCGGAACGGGCGCAGCGAGGTTCCGAACGCCCGGTTCCTCAACCTCCGCCGAAATTGATCGAGAACGCGGTCTGCGCACCGGCCGGGGGCCTCGGGAAGGGCGCGGCGGAGCGCACGATCGACAGCGCCGCTTCGTCCAGCGCCGGGTTCCCCGAGGACCGCGCGAGACCCAGCGACGCGAGCCCGCCGCCCGCGTCGATGCGGAAGGTGACGACCGCGTCCGCCCCGTCGTGGCGCACCCTCGGCCGCCCCTGCCGCGCGATGCGGCGCAGCACCTGGCCGGGATAGTTCGCGGCCTCGGCGGTGTTTCCGGCCTGCGGCGTCCGGGTCGGGACCGGCGCGCTGGCCGTGGCCTCGGCGGCGGG
>NZ_JBQLZP010000187.1:0-5707 GCF_052168335.1 Roseicyclus sp.
CGCCGACTTCGAGGGACGCGAGCGGCCGCCGATCGCCGCCTTCGGCCTGGCCGGCCGGGCGCCCGGCGAGTTCGCCGCCGGCACCGAGATCGAGAACCGCGACGACGGCACGACCGTGGTGAACGAGGACGGCTCCTTCGTCTTCAGCACCAGCGAGAATCCCGAGGACGAGGGCTTCCCGCGCATCTACTTCGTGGCCGAGACGCCGCCCGACTTCACCATGTCGAACTACGATACCGTCATGGGCGGGGCGGGGATGGCGCAGGCCTTCATCAACACCCTGACGGTGACGATCCCCGCGACGGTCATCCCGATCCTCATCGCGGCCTTCGCGGCCTATGCGCTGGCATGGATGGACTTTCCCGGGCGCGGCCTCCTGATCGCTGCGGTCGTGGGCCTCCTCGTCGTGCCGCTGCAACTGGCGCTCGTGCCGCTGCTCAAGCTGCACCAGCAGGTCGGCATCGGGCAGAGCTTCCTCGGCATATGGCTCGCCCATACGGGCTTCGGCCTGCCGCTCGCGATATACCTGTTGCGCAACTACATGGTCGGCCTGCCGCGCGACATCATCGAGAGCGCGCGGGTCGACGGGGCGACGGATTTCCAGATCTTCACGCGGATCATCCTGCCGCTCTCGTTCCCCGCGCTCGCCTCCTTCGCGATCTTCCAGTTCCTCTGGACGTGGAACGACCTCCTGGTGGCCAAGGTCTTCCTGCCCTCGAACGACGAGAGCTGGGTGATGACGGTGCGCATCGCCGACGACCTGCTCGGCTCGCGCGGGGGGGACTGGGGCATCCTGGCGGCGGCGGCCTTCGTCTCCATCGCGGTGCCGCTCGTGGTCTTCTTCACGATGCAGAGATACCTGGTGAGGGGCCTGCTCGCAGGCTCGGTCAAGTAATCAGAGAACGACACACACATGAACCTGATGCAGGATGTGGCGCGGCAACAGATCGTCGCGCCGGACAGGGACTGGTGGCGGGGGGCGGTGATCTACCAGATCTATCCCCGCAGCTTCCAGGACAGCAACCATGACGGGATCGGCGACCTCGCGGGCATCATCCACCGGCTGCACCATGTGGCGGAGCTGGGGGTCGATGCCATCTGGATCAGCCCCTTCTTCCGCTCGCCCATGCTCGACTTCGGCTACGACGTCTCGGACTACCGCGACGTGGACCCGATGTTCGGCACGCTCGGCGACTTCGACGCGCTCATCCACCGGGCGCACGAGCTGGGGCTCAAGGTGCTGATCGACCTCGTCCTCAGCCACACCTCGAGCCAGCATTCCTGGTTCCAGGAGAGCGTGCGCAGCCGCGACAACCCCAAGGCGGACTGGTACGTGTGGGCCGACGCCAAGCCCGACGGGAGCCCGCCCAACAACTGGCTGTCGATCTTCGGCGGCTCGGCCTGGGAATGGTCGGGCGACCGGATGCAGTACTACCTGCACAACTTCCTCAAGGAGCAGCCGGACCTGAACCTGCACAATGCCGACGTGCAGGAGGAGCTTCTGGCCATCGCGCGCTTCTGGCTGGATCGCGGCGTCGACGGCTTCCGCCTCGACACGATCAACTTCTACTTCCATGACAGGGAGTTGCGAAACAATCCCGCGCTCGCGCCCGAACGTCGGAACGCGACCATCGCGCCCGAGGTGAACCCCTACAACTGGCAGGAACACCTCTACGACAAGAACCAGCCCGAGAACCTCGAGTTCCTGCGCCGCCTGCGCGCGGTCATGGACGAGTACCCGGCCGCCACCTCCGTCGGCGAGGTCGGCGACGCGCAATACGGGATGCAGATCCAGGCCGAGTACACGTCGGGCGGCGACAAGGTCCACATGTGCTACTCGTTCGAGTTCCTCTCGAGCATCCCGCCGACGCCCGAGCGCGTGGGCCAGATCGTGACGGATTACGAGGCCGCGATCGGCGACGGCTGGGCCTGCTGGGCCTTCTCGAACCATGACGTCGTGCGCCACGCGAGCCGCTGGAACCTCGGCGAGGACGCACGCAGGCTCTATGCGGCGCTTCTGCTGTCGCTCCGGGGCTCGGTCTGCCTCTACCAGGGCGAGGAGCTGGGCCTGACCGAGGCCTACGTCGCCTACGAGGATCTCCAGGA
Source organism: Roseicyclus sp. (assembly GCF_052168335.1). Taxonomy (GTDB): domain Bacteria; phylum Pseudomonadota; class Alphaproteobacteria; order Rhodobacterales; family Rhodobacteraceae; genus Roseibacterium. Next base: position 2,107 of record NZ_JBQLZP010000187.1, read on the forward strand.
TCCCTACGGCATCCGCTTCTGGCCCAACTACAAGGGCCGCGACGGCTGCCGCACGCCGATCCCCTGGATCTCCGACAACCAGAACGGCGGGTTCTCCGACCACAAGCCCTGGCTGCCGGTGGCGGTCGAGCACCTGCACCGCGCCGTCGCCAACCAGGAGGACAAGGCGGATTCGACGCTCGGCTTCTACCGTGCGATGATCCGCTTCCGTCAGGGTTGGCGCGCGCTCGCCAAGGGCAGCTTCGAGCTCTGCCAGGCGCGCGACGGGGTGGTGTCCTTCATTCGCGCGCACGAAGGGCAGCGGCTCTTCTGCGCGTTCAACCTGACGAACCAGGGCCTGCCCGTGCCCCTTCCGCCCGGCGAGTGGCGGCAGGACAAGGGCGCGCCCTTCACCGCGTTGCAGCGTGACACGGAGGTGACGCTGCCGCCCTACCAGGCCTATTTCGGCGCGCAGGAGGCCGCCTGACGGGCGCGGTGCCAGAGATCAACCGGGAGGAGACGGGGACATGGCCAATCTGAAACTGACCGACGTCGAGAAGACCTACGGCGGCACGGTGACCGTGCTCAGGGACATCGACCTCGACATCGAGACGGGCGAACTGATCGTCTTCGTCGGCCCCTCGGGCTGCGGCAAGTCCACGCTTCTGCGGATGATCGCGGGGCTCGAGCGGATCACCGGCGGCACGCTCGAGATCGACGGGATGGTGGTGAACGACGTGCCCCCGTCCGAGCGCGGGATCGCCATGGTGTTCCAGTCCTACGCGCTCTATCCGCACATGACGGTCTACGACAACATGGCCTTTGCGCTGAAGATCGCGGGCGACAAGAAGGACGTGATCGACAGGAAGGTGCGCGCCGCGGCCGAGAAGCTGCAACTCACCAACTTCCTCGACCGCCTGCCCAAGGCGCTCTCGGGCGGGCAGCGGCAGCGCGTCGCCATCGGCCGGTCCATCGTGCGCGACCCCAAGGTCTACCTCTTCGACGAGCCGCTCTCGAACCTCGACGCCGCGCTGCGCGTCGCGACCCGGATCGAGATCGCGCAGCTCAAGGAGGCGATGCCCGACTCGACGATGATCTACGTGACCCACGACCAGGTCGAGGCGATGACGCTGGCATCCCGGATCGTCGTGCTCGCGGGCGGCGGGATCGCGCAGGTCGGCACGCCCCTCGACCTCTACCAGAAGCCCAACTCCACCTTCGTGGCCCAGTTCATCGGCTCGCCCTCGATGAACCTCATCGGCGGGCGGATCGTCGGCACCGGCGAGACGACGACGCTCGAGCTGAACGAGGGCGGCGGCACGATCACCTCGCACTACCCCTCGCGGGAGGAGGACATGGGCGCCGAGGTGCAGGTCGGCATCCGCCCCGAGGATTTCGTCGGTACCGACGCCGCCGATTTCGCCTACCACGCGAAGGTCGAGATCACCGAGGCGCTCGGCGAGGTCACGCTTCTCTATTTCGAGCGGCAGAAGCCCGAGCACAACCCCGTCATCGCCAAGCTCCACGGCATCCACCGCGACCTGCGCGGGCGCGACGTGCGCCTGACCGCCGCGCCCGAGAACGTGCACATCTTCAAGGACGGCATCTCGCTCCACTACCGCGACACGCCGGTGTTCCTGCCGGGCGTCCAGCCGCACTGAAACCGGGGTTCCCGTGCCGGGCGGCGATCGGCCCGGCGGGATTCCTCTGGAACTGTTAGCGCTAACGGTGTATGTCCTCCCCGAGGCAGACGAAGGGGAGCGCGCCATGCCACTCGACGACCGCATCGCCCGTGTGACCGCGCGCATCGAGGCGCGCTCGCGCGAGGGCAGGGCGACCTATCTCGACCGCATGCGCCGCCTGGCCGAGGAGGGGCCGCGCCGCGCGCACCTGTCCTGCGGCAACCAGGCCCATGCCTATGCCGCGATGGGCGCCGACAAGGACGCGCTCGTCGGCGCGCGCGCCCCGAACCTCGGCATCGTCACCGCCTACAACGACATGCTGAGCGCGCATCAGCCCTTCAAGGACTATCCCGACCGCATCAAGGAGGCCGCGCGCCGCGTCGGCGCCACGGCGCAGGTCGCGGGCGGCGTGCCCGCCATGTGCGACGGCGTCACGCAAGGGCAAACGGGGATGGAGCTCAGCCTCTTCTCCCGCGACGTGATCGCGCTCGCCACCGGCGTCGCGCTCTCGCACAACACCTTCGACGCCGCGCTCTATCTCGGCGTCTGCGACAAGATCGTGCCGGGCCTCGTCATCGCGGCGGCCACCTTCGGCTACATCCCCGGCATCTTCGTGCCGGCGGGCCCGATGACGAGCGGCCTGCCCAACGACGAGAAGTCGAAGGTCCGCCAGCAATTCGCCGCCGGAGAGGTCGGCCGCGACAGGCTGATGGAGGCCGAGATGGCCTCCTACCACGGGCCGGGCACCTGCACCTTCTACGGCACGGCCAATTCCAACCAGATGTTGATGGAGTTCATGGGTCTCCACCTGCCCGGCGCCTCCTTCGTGAACCCCGGCACGCCCTTGCGCGACGCGCTCACCGACGCTGCCGCGCAGCGCGCCACCGAGATCACAGCGCTCGGCAACGACTACCGCCCGGTCTGCGACATCCTCGACGAGCGCGCCTTCGTGAACGGGATCGTGGGCCTGATGGCCACGGGCGGCTCGACGAACCTCGTGATCCACCTCGTCGCCATGGCGCGCGCCGCGGGCGTCATCCTCGACCCGGCGGACTTCGCCGACATCTCGGCCGCGACGCCGCTGATGGCGCGGGTCTACCCCAACGGCCTCGCCGACGTGAACCATTTCCACGCCGCGGGCGGGCTCGGCTTCGTCATCGGCGAGCTGCTCGACGCGGGCCTCCTCCACCCCGACACCGAGACCGTGGCGGGCACGGGCCTCGCCCTCTACACCCGCGAGCCGAAGGTCGAGGACGGCCGCCTCGCCTGGGCCGAGGGCAGCCGCGAGACGCTGAACGACCGCATCGTGCGGCCCGCCGCCGACCCGTTCCAGTCCACCGGCGGCCTCGTCGAGCTTTCGGGCAACCTCGGGCGCGGCGTCATGAAGGTCTCCGCCGTCGATCCCGCCCGCCACGTGATCGAGGCGCCCGCGGCCGTCTTCCACGACCAGTCGCAGGTGAAGGAGGCCTTCCGCGCCGGCCGCCTCGACCGCGACGTGATCGTCGTGGTGCGCTTCCAGGGGCCGAAGGCCAACGGCATGCCGGAACTGCACGCGCTGACGCCGATCCTCGCCGTCCTGCAGGATCGCGGCCACAAGGTCGCACTCGTCACCGACGGGCGCATGTCGGGCGCCTCGGGCAAGGTGCCCTCCGCGATCCACGTCGCACCCGAGGCGCTCGACGGCGGGCTCATCGGCCGGCTCCGGGACGGCGACGTCCTTCGCGTCGACGCCACTTCGGGCCGCCTCGAGGTCCTGACCGAGGGCGTCGCCGCCCGCCCCCCGGCCGAGGCCGATCTCTCCGGCAATTCCTGGGGCGTCGGGCGCGAGCTCTTCGAGGTCTTCCGCCGCACCGCCGGCCCCGCCGACGCGGGCGCGGGGGTCGTCGTCTGATGACGCCTTGCCCCGCTTTCATCTTTCCTGAAATACGCCGGGCCGCAGG
>NZ_JBQLZP010000188.1:0-2602 GCF_052168335.1 Roseicyclus sp.
CGGCGCCGATCTACACGCTCCAGCTTCTCGCCGACGCGACGATGCTGACGGTGCGTTGCGGCCGCGCGCTGGTGTCGGTGAACGCGCCCAAGGAGTTCCGCGCCGAGATCGGCGATCCTTTCGCGGCGGCGGTTCCGGCGCGGATCTGTCACATCTTCGACGCGGGCACCGGGCAGCGGATCTGAGGGCCCGGACGGGAGGAGCAGGGTGGACGGCAGGGACGACAGGGCAGCGCGCTCGGCGGCGGCGAAGGCGGCGATCGCGCCCTTCCGCCGCGCGGCGGCGACGGCGGAGGCGGGTCCGCTGTCCGACGCGCTCCGCGCGGTGGTGGCGCCGGGCGCGCCCGTGCGCCTCGGCCATCCGTTCGGGACGGGGGAGGGGGCGGAGGCCCTCCTCGCCGCCTACGCGCCGCTTCTCGCCGCCATGCCCGACCTCGAGCGGCGCGACATGATCCTGGTCGCGGGCACGACGCCCGAGGGCGCGGACTGGGTCGCCTGCATGGGCAGCTACATGGGCAGCTTCCTCGCGCCCTTCCTCGGCATCCCGCCCACGGGCCATCTCGCGCACATGCGCTACCACGAGTATTTCCGGATCGAGGAGGGCCGCGTCGCCGAGGTCCAGGCGCTCTGGGACATTCCCGAACTGATGATGCAGGCTCGCGCCTGGCCGATGGCGCCGCAGCTCGGCGCCTTCCTCAACACGCCGGGGCCGATGAGCGGCGACGGGCTGACCGCCTCGGGCGACGGCTCGGCCGCCATGGCGCGCGTCATCGACATGCTGACGGACCTCTGCCGCTTCCCCGCCGACCGCGACCCGAAGGTGATGAACCTCGGGCAGCACTGGCACCCGCGCCTCAACTGGTACGGGCCTGCGGGGATCGGCACCGGGCGCGGCGTCGCGGGGTTCCGCCACTGGCACCAGATGCCCTTCCTGCGTGCCATGCCCGACCGGAAGCTCGACGCGCTCGGCGATCTCATGTCCCACTGGATCGCGGAAGGCGACTACGTGGCCGAGACGGGCTGGCCCAACATGCGCCTCACCATGACCGGGCCGGGCTGGCTCGGCCTGCCGCCGACGGGGCGCGAGGTGCTGCTGCGCAGCCTCGACTTCTGGCGCGTGGAGGAGGGGCTGATCCGCGAGAACTGGGTGCTCGTGGACCTGCTCGACCTCTTCGCGCAGGTGGGGATCGACGTCTTCGACCGCTTGGCCGAGTTCAACAAGGCGCGCGTGCGGGGCGCGGTCGTCCTGCCCGATCCGCTGGCGGAGGCCTGGTGATGGGCGAGGCGCGGATCACATCGCTCGACGTGGCGCGGCTCGCGGGGGTCAGCCAGTCCGCCGTCAGCCGCGTCTTCTCGGGCGCGTCGGCCTCGGCCGAGACGATCCGCAAGGTCCGCTCCGCCGCCGACCGGCTGGGCTATCGCCCCAACTCGCTCGCCCGCGCGATGATCACCGGGAAAAGCCGGATGATCGGCCTCGTCGTGGCCTATCTCGACAACCAGTTCTATCCCGTGGCGATCGAGCTCCTGAGCGCCGCGCTGCGGGAACGGGGCTACCACATCCTCCTGATGATGGCCGGCAACTCGACCGAGGGCATCGAGAGCGTCATGCAGGACCTGATGACCTACCAGGTGGACGGGATCGTCACGGCCTCGGTTGCCATGAGCTCCGACCTGACCGAGCGCTGCGCCGCGATGGGGATACCGGTGGTGATGTTCAACCGCGGCCAGGACGGCTCGGGCCTGTCGTCGATCACCTCGGCCAATGTCGAGGGCGGGCGCAAGGTGGCGGAGTTCCTCGTCGCGGGCGGGCATCGGCGCATCGCCCATGTCGCGGGGTGGCAGGGCTCCTCCACCGGGCGCGACCGGGCGCGGGGCTTCGCCGAGGGGATGGCCGCGCTCGGGCGCGAGCCTCTCGCGGTCATCGACGGGATGTATCACCGCGAGCCCGCCATCGCCGCCGTCCGCGCGCTGATGGACCGGCCCGACCCGCCGGACGCGATCTTCGTCGGCAACGACCACATGGCGCTCGCCGCGCTCGACACGCTGCGCGGTCCGATGGGCCTGAAGGTGCCGCAGGACGTGTCCATCGTCGGCTACGACGACGTTCCCATGGCCGCCTGGGAGAGCTATGACCTCACGACCGTGCGCCAGCCCGTGAACCGCATGGTCGAGGCCACGGTCGAGACGCTGATCGGCCAGATCGAGGACCCGGGCCGCGCGTCGCAGAAGATCGAGATCGCCGGGCCGCTGATCCTGCGCGGATCGGCCCGCATACCGGAAGGATGGACCACCGAATGAAGGGCTTCGATCCGAAGTTCCGCGACTTCCCCGACTATATCCTCGGGATCACCAAGGAGATCTGGGAGGATCGGGGCCTGCACACGCTCCACGACTACTACGCCGAGGACATCGTCGTGCGCTCGCCCGCCTCGGTCGTCGTCGGCAACAAAGGCGTCATCGCCGCCACCATGGCGACGCTGGCCGAGTTTCCCGACCGCGTGCTGCTGGGCGAGGACGTGATCTGGTCCGGCACACCCGAGGACGGAATGCTGTCCTCGCACCGCATCCTGTCGACCGCCACGCATATGGGCGACGGGGTCTAC
>NZ_JBQLZP010000189.1:0-1193 GCF_052168335.1 Roseicyclus sp.
GTCGCGGAACGCGCGCTCCGCCGGGCGCTCGAGAACTTCGACCGCGCGCAGGGGCGCTGGCGCGGGCCCGAGGACCGGATCGACCCCGAAGTGCTGACGGGCGGCGAGGCGGCATGGCGCGCGGCGCTGGCCGCCGCCGACATTCCGCGCGACATCGACGGCTGGTCGCCCGCCGTGGTGCTCGAGGTCGGCGAGACCAGCGCGCGCATCGGCATCGAGGGTGTGGAGGAGGACGAGGACGGCCACTTCATCCCCGCAGAGGACGTGACCTGGGCGCGTCCCGTGAACGAGGATGGGTCCGCAGGCGCACAGGCGCGGGTCGCGGGCGATCTCCTGTCGGTGGGCGACGTGGTCCATGTGCGGCCCATGACGCGGGACAGCGACGGCTCCTTCCTGCGCTGGACGCTCCGGCAGGTGCCGGAGGTGCAGGGCGCCTTCATGGCGATGGACGTGAACACCGGCCGCGTGATCGCGATGCAGGGCGGCTTCTCCTATCAGCATTCGAGCTTCAACCGCGCGACCCAGGCGACGCGGCAGCCGGGTTCGGCCTTCAAGCCGCTGGTCTACGCCGCCGCGCTCGATTCCGGCTACGGCCCCAACACCATCGTCATCGACGCGCCGATCGAGCTCGAGACGCCCGAGGGCATCTGGCGGCCGACGAACGCCTCGAACCAGTTCTACGGACCCTCGCCGCTCCGCACAGGGATCGAGCGGTCGCGGAACCTCATGACGATCCGCCTCGCGCAGGACATCGGTATGGAGACGGTCGCGCGCTACGCCGAGCGCTTCGGCGTCTACGACGACATGCAGCCCTTTCTCGCCAACTCGCTCGGCAGCCAGGAGACGACGCTCTACCGCATGGTCGCCGCCTACGCGATGTTCGCCAATGGCGGCGAGCGGGTGGAGCCCACGCTGGTCGACCGCATCCAGGACCGCTATGGCCACACCGTCTACCGCCATGACCAGCGGCTCTGCCCCGATTGCGAGCTCGCGTCGCTCGACGCCGGGCTCGGGCCGCGGATCGTGTCGAACCGCGAGCGCGTCATCGACCCCGTGACCGCCTACCAGCTCACCTCGATGATGCAGGGCGTGGTGCAGCGCGGCACGGCCTCGGGCACCGTGGGGGCCGCGGGCATCCCGGCGGCGCTGGCCGGCAAGACGGGCACCACGAACGAGGCGCGGGACGTCTGGTT
>NZ_JBQLZP010000190.1:0-2071 GCF_052168335.1 Roseicyclus sp.
CGATCACCGAATGGGCGCCGGTCACCGGGGCGATCCCGCCGCTTTCGGCCGAGGAGTGGCAGGCGGAGTTCGACCTCTACCGCCAGATCCCGGAATACCAGCTCCAGAACCGGGGGATGAGCCTCGAGGAGTTCAAGGTCATCTACTGGTGGGAATGGGGCCACCGGCAGCTCGGGCGCTTCATCGGCCTCGTCTGGGCTTTGGGCTTCGTGGCGCTGCTGGCCACGCGGTCGCTGCCGCCGGGCTGGACGGGGCGGGCGCTGCTCCTCGGGACGCTCGGGGGGGCGCAGGGGGCGATCGGCTGGTGGATGGTGTCCTCCGGGCTCGAGGAGGGGATGCTCGACGTCGCCTCCTACCGGCTCGCGGTGCATCTCGGGCTGGCCTTCCTGATCCTCGGGCTGATCGCCTGGTACGTGCTCAAGCTCGGGCGGCCGGAGGCGGAGCTGATCGCCGCCCGCCGCGAGGGGGACCGCAGGCTCAAGGGGATGGCCACCGGCGTCCTGCACCTGACGTTCGTGCAGATCCTGATCGGGGCGCTCGTGGCGGGGATCGACGCGGGGCGCAACTATCCCGACTGGCCGCTGATGGCCGGTGGCTTCACGCCGCCCGCCATGTGGGCCATCGAGCCCTGGTGGCGGAACCTCTTCGAGAACGACGGGACGGTGCAGTTCATCCACCGGATGGTGGGCTATCTCCTGCTGGTCGTGGCGCTTTTCGCCTGGCTCGCCGGGCGCAGGTCCGCGCGGACCGCGACGCGCGGCGCCTTTCACGCGATGATGGCGATGATGGTGCTGCAGATCGCGCTCGGGATCGTCACCGTGCTCTATTCGGCGCCGTGGCACTTCGCCATCGCGCACCAGTTCGGGGCGGTCGTCCTGATCGTCCTGGTCCTGCGCGCGCGGTTCTTCGCGATGTATCCGCTGCGCCAGTCCGTGAGGGGAACCGCATGAGCGCATTGTCCGACCTTCTCGCCCACCAGCGGCAGACCGAGGCGCTGGCGCAGGTCATGGGGCGGCTCGGCTGGGACCAGGAGACGGTCATGCCGCCGGGCGCGGCCGAGCAGCGCGGCGAGGAGATGGCGGCGCTCGAGGGCGTTCTGCACGCGCGGCGCGCGGACCCCTGGGTGGGCGAGATGCTGGCGCTGGCGGAGCCTGCGACCGAGGCCGAGGCCGCGCAGCTCCGGCGGATCGCGCGGTCCCACGCGCGGGCGACGAAGGTGCCGGCCGACCTCGCGGCGGAGCTGGCGCGCGTCACGTCGGTCGCGCAGGGGATCTGGGCGCGGGCGCGCGCGGCGGACGACTTCGCCGCCTTCCGCCCGACGCTGGAGACCGTGGTGCGTCTCAAGCGCATCGAGGCGGAGGCGCTGGCCGATGGCGGCGACCTCTACGACGCGCTGGTCGACGACTACGAGCCGGGGATGACGGCGGCTGAGCTTGCCGCGCTCTTCGGGCGGATGCGGCCGCGGCTGGTGGAGCTGCGCGCGCGCATCCTCGAAGCCGGGCCGCCGCCCGCGGGGCTGACGGCGCATTTCCCGAAGGAGGTGCAGCTGGCGCTGACGCGCGAGGTGGCGCTGGCCTTCGGCTACGACCTGAACCACGGGCGCATCGACCTCGCGGTGCATCCGTTCTCGTCCGGCTCGGGCGCGGACGTGCGGATCACCACGCGGGTGGACGAGGCGGAGCCCCTCGGCAGCCTCTATTCCACGATCCACGAGGTCGGCCACGCGGCCTACGAGCAGAACGTCGCCGCCGACTACCGGCTGACGGCGATCGGGCAGGGCGTCTCGATGGGTGTCCACGAGAGCCAGAGCCGCATCTACGAGAACCAGCTCGGGCGTTCGGCGGCCTTCACCTCCTGGCTCTACGGGCGGCTGCGGGACCTCTTCGGCGACATCGGGGTCGGGAGCGCGGAGGCCTTCCACGCCGCCGTCAACCGCGTGGTCCCGGGCTACATCCGCACCGAGGCGGACGAGGTCCACTACAATCTCCACGTCATGATGCGCTTCGATCTCGAGCGCGCGCTGATCCGGGGCGAGCTCGACGTGGGCGACCTCGAGGGCGCGTGGAACGAG
>NZ_JBQLZP010000191.1:0-16650 GCF_052168335.1 Roseicyclus sp.
ACACCGTGCGGATGGATGCGCGGTCGGCGAACTTCTCGCCCGCCGTGACCGTGTCGAGCATGGTGGTCGAGGACCGAGATTTCCCCGTCTACACCTTCGAGCGCGGCGAGGTGCGGGACGCCTGGACCGTGGCGCGCGGCGCGCTCGGCGAGAACGGGGGGCGCTGGCTGCCGGTGCGGCGGCCGCACGCCTATCTCGCCGAGGTCTTCCAGACCCTCGCGCGGCAGCGCGGCATCCCGCTCGGCACGCCGGTCTTCTCGGAGAGCGCGCCGCCCGGCGCGCAGATCCTGCACGAATACACCAGCCCGCCGCTCGAGGAGATCCTGCGCGGGATGATGCAGTGGTCCACCAACCTGACCGCCGAGGTGGTCGGCCTCTCGGCGACGCAGGCGGGTGGCGTCCGGCCCGAGACGCTGACCGAGAGCGGCGCGGAGATGGGCGCCTGGATGCGCGAACGGCTTGGCGCGCGGCAAGCGCACTTCGTCGATCATTCCGGCCTCGGCGTGGACAGCCGCCTGAGGCCTCACGACATGACGCGCGCGCTCGTCGAGGCCGGCCCGAACGGCATCCTGCGCAGCCTGATGAAGGACATTCCGGTCCTCGACCGCAACGGCGCGCCGATGCCGGACCATCCGCTGCGGGTCGTGGCGAAGACCGGGACGCTGAACTTCGTCTCGACGCTCGCGGGCTATGCCGAGACGCCCTCGGGCCGGGTTCTCGCCTTCTCGATCTTCGGCGCCGACCTCGAGCGCCGTGCGCGGCTTACGCCCGACCAGATGGAGCGGCCGCCCGGCGGCCGGACCTATATCGCCCGGGCCAAGATCCTCCAGTCCGCGCTGCTGGACCGCTGGGGGACGATCTTCCGCTAGAAGCTCAGAGCGTCATGTGACGCGCGCGCGCGCCCCGCTCGATGGCGGCGGCGTGCAGGCGGTCGACGTTCAGCGCGTGGCGCATCTCCTCGAGGAAGCGCAGTTCCGTCTGCTGGAGCGCGCCGTCCGCGGCGGCCACGTCGCAGGCGATGGCATAGGCCGTCTCGTAGAGCTTCTCAGGCAGCGCCTCGCGCACCAGACCGAAAAGCGCGTCGAGCCCGTCCTCGTCCTCGAAGAGTTCGAAGACGGTCTGGGCGACGGAGCGGGTCCGGTCGGCGTCGTAGGCGGCGAAGACGGGCAGGTGGTTCACGATCTGGTCGATCTTCACCAGTTCCGCGGTGCGGATCGCCTCGTCCGAAACGGAGACGGCCACCATCACCGCGACCAGCGCGTCTTCGGGGCTGAGGGCGTGGTCGGTCATGGCGCGGGTCCTTCTCCTGCTCGCCGCGGTATTTATTGACGCCGACGGGCCGGAGCAATAGGTGCGGGTGCGCGCCGGGCCGAGGGGGTCCGGGCGAAACGGGGACCGAGACGATGACCGAGCTGCGCGACGCCGCGATGACCTCGAAGGCCTGGCCTTTCGAAGAGGCGCGCCGCGTGCTCAAACGCTACGAGAACGGCCCGCCCGAAAAGGGATACGTCCTCTTCGAGACGGGCTACGGCCCCTCGGGCCTGCCGCATATCGGCACCTTCGGCGAGGTCCTGCGCACGACGATGATCCGCCGCGCCTTCGAGGTGATCTCGGACATCCCGACGCGGCTCATCTGCTTCTCCGACGACATGGACGGGATGCGGAAGGTGCCGGGCAACGTGCCCAACCGCGAGATGCTGGCCGAGCACCTGCAGAAGCCGCTGACGCGCGTGCCCGATCCCTTCGGCGAGTTCGAGAGCTTCGGCCACCACAACAACGCGATGCTGCGCCGTTTCCTCGACACCTTCGGGTTCGAGTACGAGTTCTATTCCGCGACCGAGTTCTACGCCTCGGGGCAGTTCGACGAGATCCTCCTGCGCGCGGCCGAGCGCTACGACGCGCTGATGGAGGTGATGCTGAAGTCGCTGCGCGAGGAGCGTCAGCAGACCTACTCGATCTTCCTGCCGCTGCATCCGGAGACGGGGCGCGTCCTTTACGTCCCGATCAAGCACGTGGACCCGAAGGACGGTACCGTCACCTTCGACGACGAGACGGGCCGCGAGTGGACCGTTCCCGTCACCGGCGGGCAGTGCAAGCTCCAGTGGAAGCCCGATTTCGGCGCGCGCTGGGCCGCGCTCGGCGTCGACTTCGAGATGTACGGCAAGGACCATTCGACGAACACGCCGATCTACGACGCGATCTGCGAGATCCTCGGCGCGCCTGCGCCCGAGCATTTCACCTACGAGCTGTTCCTCGACGAGAACGGGCAGAAGATCTCGAAGTCCTCCGGCAACGGCATCTCGATCGACGAGTGGCTGACCTACGCCGCGACCGAGAGCCTGAGCTACTTCATGTACGGCAAGCCCAAGACGGCCAAGCGGCTCTATTTCGACGTGATCCCGAAGGCGGTGGACGAGTATCACCAGCAGCTCAAGGCCTATCCGGAGCAGCCGGTCGAGCAGCAGCTCGCGAACCCCGTCTACCACATCCATTCGGGCGCGGTCCCGGCCTCCACCATGATCGTGAGCTTCGCGATGCTCCTCAATCTCGCGAGCGTCGCGCACGCCGAGGAGAAGGAGGCGCTCTGGGGCTTCATCCGCCGCTACGCGCCGCAGGCCTCGCCCGAGAGCCATCCCGACCTCGACCGGGCGGCGGGCTTCGCGGTGCGCTACTACCAGGACTTCGTGAAGCCCGCGAAGGTCTTCCGCGCGCCCACCGGGCAGGAGCGCGCGGCGCTGGAGGAGCTTCGCGACTGCCTCGGCGACGCGGACCGCGCCCTCGACGTCCTCGCGCGCAAGGCCGCGCAGGAAGGTGGCGAGGCCGCCCTGCCGACGGTCGACTGGCAGGACGAGGAATTCCTCCAGTCCATCGTCTACGCCGTTGGCAAGACCCACGGGTTCGAGCCGCTGCGGGCATGGTTCGCGACGCTCTACGAGGTGCTGATGGGGGCGAGCCAGGGGCCGCGCTTCGGCGGGTTCGTCGCGCTCTACGGCATCGAGGAGACGCGGGCCCTGATCGACCGGGGCCTGCGGGGCGAGCTCTCGGCCTGAGCCATGGCGGCGGAGGGGACATACCCGCCGCTCTTCACGCTCAAGCCCGTCGCGCGCGACGTCTGGATCGTCGACGGGCCGGAGATCGACCTCTACCGGATGCCCTTCCCGACGCGCATGACGGTGGTGCGCCTGTCCTCGGGTGCGCTCTGGCTCCATTCGCCCATCGCCTTCTCCGGCGCGCTCCTCGAGGCGCTGGACGAGATCGGCCCCGTCCGCCACCTCGTCGCGCCGAACTGGCTGCACTACGCCTGGGTGCAGGACTGGGCCGATGCCGTCCCCGCCGCCGAGACCTGGGCCGCCCCCGGCGTGGCCGAGCGGGCGAAGGGCAGGGGGGTGCGCCTGCGCGTGGACCACCGCCTGACCGACGCCGCGCCGGAGGCCTGGAGCCTCGATCTCGCGCAGATGATCGTGCCGGGCAGCCGCATCCACCGCGAGGCCGTGTTCTTCCACGAGGCCACCCGGACCCTGATCCTGACCGACCTCATCGAGAACTTCGAGGCGGGCAAGCTCCCCTGGCACCTCAGGATCACGACCTACGTGGCGGGCAACCAGGACCCCGGCGGCTCGATGCCGCGCGACATGCGGCTGACCTTCGACAAGGCGCAGCTCGCCGGGGCGGTTCGGCGGATGATCGGCTGGGCGCCCGAGCGCGTGATCCTCGCCCACGGGCGCTGGTACCGGACGAACGGCACGGCGGAGCTGCGCCGCGCCTTCTCGTTCCTCGATCTCGACGGGGCGTGAAACCGCGCGCGGGCGCGCTATCTCCCGCGACAGGCCCCGCCGCGACACAAGGAGACCCGGACATGCTGCGCATCCTTCTCGCCTGCCTGACGCTCTGCTTCAGCGCGCCCCTCGCCGCTGCGCAGGAGCGTCTGGCCCCCGACCCGGCCATCGAGGCCATCATCGGCAGCCAGTTCGACGCCTTCCGCGCCCGCGACGTGGCCGAGGCCTGGCAGTACGCGAGCCCGAACATCCAGCGCCTCTTCGGCAATCCCGACACCTTCGGCCGCATGGTCGAGCAGGGCTATCCCATGGTCTGGAGCCCGGGCGCGGTCGAGTTCATCGACCTCCAGTCCTTCGGCGGCGTGCTCGTGCAGCGGGTCGAGGTGATCGACGGCGCGGGCACCGCGCATTACCTCGGCTATCAGATGGTGCGCACCGAGGCGGGCTGGCGGATCAACGGCGTGCAGGTCCTGAGCGCGCCCCAGGTCGGTGCCTGAGGGAACCTTAACCGCCCGTTAGCCATTTCGCGGTAGAACGACCGCCTGTCCGGCCCGGGATGCGCCGGGCCGTCACAGACATCGCTCGCACAACAGAGGTGGCCGTTCCGGGGCGCACCTCGTCCGCTCCTTCGGCCGCGCCGCAAAGGGGTAGACCATGAACCAGGCGATCACCGCCGGCCTCTCGCTGATGCCGCCGCCCTTCTCCGACGGGCTGTCCGTCTGGTCCCGGCAGGACGGCACGCCCGGAAGCGACACCTGGGCCACCGCCGCGAACGCCGCCCTGGTTCCCGCCGATGCCGATTTCGGCGACTGCCTCGAGATCGTGAAGACCGAAAGCGTGACGCGGCTGCGCCACATGGGCCAGACGCCGATCCTGCCGGGGCTCTACCTCCGCGTCTCGGCGCGGCTGAAGGTGCTGTCGGGCAACCTGCCCGAGGTCCGCATCGCGGCCTGGGCGGGCGACGCCTCGGGCGCCCATGTCGCAGGCCTCGTCGAGACCGGGCCCTCCGCCGCCTTTCAGGGCTACGGCGAGGTCGTCACCGTCGCGGCCATCGTCGGCACGGGCGGGCGCACCGGCGTCGACATGGCCTGGGGCGACGCTCCCGCCTACGGGCATTTCGGCCTCGACCTCACGGGTCCGAACTCCGGCCAGGTGCGGATCGAGGCCATCGCGATCGAGGATGTCACGCAGGTCTTCCACCGCCGGATGATGGACTGGGTCGACGTGCTCGACTTCGGCGCGGCGGGCGACGGCGTGACCGACGACCGTGACGCCTTCCTCGCCGCCGACGCCGCCGCCGCCGGGCGCGAGGTACTGGTGCCCGCGGGCGTCTACCGCATCGGCGCGACCCTCACCATGACGAGCCCCCTGCGCTTCGAGGGAAGGCTCGACATGCCCGCCGACGCGCGGCTGGTCCTTCTCGGCAACTACGACCTCGACGGCTATGCCGAGGCCTTCGGCGACGAGGTGACGGGGCTGCGCAAGGGGCTTCAGGCGCTCTTCAACCAGTCGGAGTTCGAGGCCTTCGACCTCTGCGGGCGGCGCGTGCTCCTGTCCGAACCCCTCGACGTGCAGGCGGCCGTGGGCAACCGGACGACCTACGCCAACCGCCGGGTGATCCGGAACGGTCAGATCACGGCCGATGACGGGCCCGGCTGGGCGGACGCGGTGCACCTGCGGACCGCCAACTGGTCGGCCGCGGCGCCGCTGGAACTCACCGGTGTGTCGAACGCCGCTTCGATCCCGGTGGGCGCGCTCGTCACCGCGCCGCAGGGCGTCGGCCGCGAGGTCTACGTGACCGCCGTGAACGCGGCGCAGGGGCGCATCACGCTCTCCGCGCCGTTCTGGGGCGCGCCCGCGCAGCAGGACTACACCTTCCGCCGCTTCCGCTACCTTTTCGACTTCTCGGGTTTCCTGAACCTCCAGCGCTTCGTCCTTTCGGGGATCGAGTTCCTCTGCGCGGGACGCGCCTCGGGCGTGATGCTGCCCGTCGACGGCATCGTCTTCCAGGTCCAGGACTGCTTCTTCACCGGGCCGAAGGACCGGGGCATCACCTCGTCCGGCACGGGATGCCAGGGCCTCCAGGTCGACCGTTGCCAGTTTCTCTCGGACGAGCAGGCGCTGCCCGTGCAGGACCGGGTGTCGATCGCGCTGAACGCCAACGCGGGCGACGTGAAGCTGCGCGACAACCGCGCGGTGCGGTTCCTGCACTTCGCCGTCATGGGCGGCGCGGGCAACATCGTCAGCGGCAACCACGTCTTCCAGGGCGACGACGAGACGGAGGGCCTCCGCACGGCCGGCGTGATCCTGACGCGAACGAACGCCAAGACCGCCTTCACCGGCAACTACGTGGACAACTGCTTCCTCGAATGGGGCAACGAGCACGACGCCGAGCCCGCGATGCTGGGCGAGTACAGCTTCCACGGGCTGGCGGTCACCTCGAACATCTTCTTCGCCTCGAACGCCACGCCCTTCATGAAGTTCATCCTCGTGAAGCCCTACGGGCCCGACCACTACCTCAACGGCGTCTCCATCTGCGACAACCTCTTCAAGGACACGAACGGCCCGCCGCTCGAGGCGGTGGAGGGCGTGGACGCCTCGGTCGCCGCGCTCGACCTGACGCGGGCGCACGACCTGCTCTTTTCGGGCAACACCTTCCACGGGGTGACGAAGCGGACGGAGAACCCGGTCGTGCGCCGCGCGGTGCAGAACACGGCGGCGCAGGTCTGGACCGTCGATCTCGCGGACGCGCTGCCCTTCGGCTGCGAGGCGGTGGCGGCCCTGTCGCTCCTGCCGGACGGGGCGGTGCGCAACGCCGGGAACGCGGCCGTCTTCACGATGCCCTTCGCGACGCCGAGGGCGGGCACGGGGCGGCAGTCGATCCAGCTCACCTGGTCGGAACCCGTGCGCGGCGCCGTCCACCTGACCGCGCGCTGCGATACGTGAGGGGCGGAAAAGCCGGCTTTTCCGCGCCGGAATTGCCGGCAATTCCGGTCCCGGACCTTGCGGTCCGGGGTTTCCCTCGCGCCCGTGCAGGACTACCTCCTCCGGCGTGAAGCCGAGGACAGCATGACCGCCCTTCCCGTCGAGAACGTGCAGGACTACCCACGTCCCCCCGCGCTCGAACCCGTGTCCGAGCGTCTGCGTGTCGTCTTCGGCGGCGTGACCATCGCCGACACCACGCGGGGCCTGCGCATTCTCGAGACCCACCACGCGCCCACCTACTACATCCCGCCCGAGGACGTGCTGATGGCCGCTCTCGTGCCCTCCGCGCGGGAGACTTTCTGCGAATGGAAGGGCAGGGCCGCCTATGTCGACATCGTGCTCGACGGGCGGCGGTCGCGGAACGCGGCATGGGCCTATCCGGCGCCGGTCGCGCGCTATGCGGGCCTGAAGGACCACCTGTCCTTCTACGCGGGCTCCGTCGACGAGGCCTGGGTGGGAACCATCCGCGTGCGCCCACAGCCCGGCGATTTCTACGGCGGCTGGGTCACGCCGAACCTGACAGGTCGGATCAAGGGTGCGGCCGGAACCCTCCACTGGTAGTCAGGGCGCGAGATCGCCCGCCGTCATCCGGTAGGCCTTGCCGAAGCCGCCGTTGAGGAAGGCGCGCTCCGGCACGAGCCGCAGCAGCCGGAAATCCCCGAAATCGTAGTAGAGCTGCGCCTTGGGGTAGAGCGTCAGGTAATGCGCGCGGAGCGCCGCCTTGTCGGCCGCCTCGGCGCGCGCCTGGAGCGTCAGGCGCGGATGGGTGAGCGGATCGCCCTTCGCCCCCGGCTCGCCCAGCAGGAGCGAGCAGGCGGGGTTCGCCTCGAGCGCGGCGGTGTGGCTCGAGAGGGTCGAGACCAGCGTCATCGGCATCCCGTCGGGGCCCGGAACGACGGCGATGCGCGTGACCATGGGGGCGCCAGTGTCGGGGTCGATCACGCCGAGCGCGCCGTGCCGCGCGGAGGCGACGAGATCGCGCGCAAGCGCGCGGGCCTCGTCGTCGGTGGGGCGGACGGGATCGGTGGGCCGGTCGGTCATGGGGCGAGGTTAGCACGGTCGCGGGATCGGCCGCCAGAAGTCGCGCCGGAGCGGAAGACCCGCCCCGAGCCCTTCGCGGCGGCGGAGGAGCGCAGGGACGCCCGACGGAAGCGCCTCCCCGCGTCGACAGGAGGCACGAGGGCCCGACCCGCCCGGACTCGCGGTGCAGCGAGGGGCCGCCGTGGGACGGGTGGAGCGGGCGGGCGACCGGCAGACGACAGGACGGGCGCGTGCGCCGCTCGTCGGACCTCCCGGTGCCGCGAGAGGCGTCCAAGGCACCGGTGGAGCGGGGGACGTCCGTCGGAGGACTGAACGCGCGGGAGGCGCAATTGCCGCAGCTCCCGCCAGTGCGCGAGGCGCGCGCCGAACGCGTCTCCACCGCGGGGGCGGCCCGACACCGGACGGGAGCGGAGGTCGCACGACAGGCCTCGCGCGGGTCGGGCCGGAGGAGCACCCGCCGGAGCGAGGGGCGTCCGCGGCACGGCTTGAGCGGGGGGGCGTCCGCCGGATGACAGGGCGACGGAGTGCCCTGCCCTCAGAACTCCCGCCAGAGCGAGAGGCTTGCGCCGAAGGCGTCGCTGCCGCGGAGCGGTGCCGTGACGCCGGCCTGGAGCGAGGTGCCCTCGCCGATGGACAGCACGACCGAGGGCCGCGCCGTCACCATCGCCTCGGACCCCGGCCATTCCTCGGCCTTCAGCGCGAGGATGCCGCGGGCCCGGTCGCCGAGGGTCGCGCCGAGGGTCAGTTCGGCCTGCCAGATCGCCTCGCCCCCGTCCGCGTCGAGGAAGGCGGCCGTGTCGAGGGTGATCCATCCGCCGTCGTGCCCGAGGCCGATGCCGGCGAGCGTCGTCTCCCAGTCGCCGAAGCCGCGGCCGAGCGAAGCGCCGACGCGGAGGAGAGGCGTGGCCTCTTGCCCCTCCGCCAGCCGCATGCCCGCGCCTGCGTCGAGCGCGACCTGCCAGGCGGCTTCGGGCGGCGTGAGGGTCCGTTGCAGGAAGACGATGGCCATGCGCGCATCCTCGCCCCAGCCGAGGTCGAGGCCCGCCGTCAGGCCGCCGCCCAGCCCGTACTCGCCGTAGGCCGACAGCGCGGGCTCGGGCTGCAGGAAGCCGGACAGGATGGCCGCCCGTTCCTCCTGCCCGGTGATCGTGAAGGAGAGGAAGACATCCCCCTCCCCCCGCGCCCATGGGCCTGCCGATGCCGGAAGGGCGGCGACGGAGAGGCACAGGACGGCAAGCGCCCATGCCGTCCGTCCCGTCCTGCCGGCCCCTCGGGAAGGGGCCCCGGGCCCCGGAATCGTGGCGGCTGCGCAACGCATGAAAAGAGAGTGCATGTCCGATGGTTAAGGAACCCCTAACGCCGCCTTGCGCCGCCATCGCGGCTCGGGCAGCGTCCGACTCTGCCGACATCCTGCCTGGGGAGGAGATGTGATGGCCCTAGTCGATCCGCTCGACGAAGAGGGGATGGACCCCGGACTGCGCGCGCACGTGCAGTTCTTCAAGGGGCCGCTCGGCCTCATTCCCAATTCCGTCAGGACCATGGCGCACCGCCCCGAGATCGCGCGCGCCTTCACCGACCTCAACATCGCGGTGATGACCGACTACGGCGCCGTCACGCCCGAGTTCAAGCGCCTCCTCGGCTATGTCTCGAGCTTCGCCTCGGGCTGCCTCTACTGCCAGGCGCACATGATCCTGGCCTCCGAGCGCTTCGGCGCCTCGGAGGAGCGCCTGTCGAGCGTCTTCGACTTCGAGGACAGCCCGCATTTCACCGAGGCCGAGAAGGCCGCGCTCGGCTTCGCGCAGGCGGCGACCGCCGTGCCGAACGCCGTGACGGAGGAGGTCGGCGCGCGGCTCAGGGCGCACTGGGCGCCGGAGGCCATCGTCGAGATCATGGGGGTCGTGGCCCTGTTCGGGTATCTCAACCGCTGGAACGACTCGATGGGCTCCGCGCTCGAGGACCTGCCGGCCTCGAAGGGCGAGGCGCGGCTGGCCGGGGCCACCGGCTGGAGCCTGGGCAAGCACCGATGAGCGAACTGGTCGGACATCTGCGCGCCGCACTGGCCGAGCGGAAGGCCGGCCGCCCCGACCGCATGGGCTATTTCAGCGCGCCGTTCCGACCGGCCTCCGGCCCGCTGGCCGACAAGGTGGTGAAACCCTACCGTACCGGGCGCGACCCGGAATTGCTGGAGCTGCTGCTGCGGCGCCACGAGACCTACCTCGACTGTCTCGCGCGGGCGGGCCTCGGCGTGCCGCAGAGCCGGCTCCTGCTCCTCGACGAGCACGGCCTCCTGCGACCGGTCGTCATTCAGGATGCGCTCGACGCGGGCAGCATCCTGTCGCGCAGGCTCGGGCAGGGCGACCTCGCCTCGGCGCTCGGCGCGCTCGAGGTCGTGGCCGGGGCGGTCTGCGGCTTCTGGGCGGGCGTCGCGCAGCGGGCGGAGCGGATCGGCCTTCACGCCAACGTCCACAACTTCGCCGTAACCGAGGACGGCCCGGTCTTTCTCGAGACCTTCCCGCCGCTCATCGGCTACAGCCGCGAGGACATGGGCAGGCTCCTGCTGCGCTTCTCGGAATCGGGGCTCATGCGGGGGATCGGCGCACTCCTGCCCGGACGGATGCGCGAGATCCAGGACCCCTGGTACACGCTGCCGGGCAACCTCGGCCTGCTCGTCGAGGGCGCGATCCGTCTGCGCCCGCAGGATCGGCCTGCGCTCCTGGCCTGGGCGGGGGACTTCGCGGCGGCGCGGCTCGACGCCTCGGACCGGTCGGCCCTCCTGACCTCGCTCTCGCGGCCGCGCCCGAACATCCTGGCCGAGCGCACGGGCCGCCGCTTCGGGGCGGGCCTCCATCCGAATGCCTGAGCGGCCCCCGGGTCCGCCCGACATGAAGATCGTCCTCGTCGCGCCGGAGATCCCCGGCAACACCGGCACGATCGGGCGCACCTGCGTCGCGCTCGACATGGAGCTGGTGCTGATCCGACCCTACGGGTTCGAGCTCAGCGACAAGACCGTGCGCCGCGCGGGCCTCGACTACTGGAAACACGTGCGTCTCGCGGAATACGACGACTGGGACGCCTTCCTCGCCGACCGCAGGCCGCCGCGCGAGGCGCTCTTCCTCTTCGAGGACGACGGCGCGGCAGGGACGGTCTACGACCCGGAGTATCCGGCGGGGGCCTACCTCGTCTTCGGGCGGGAGACGGTCGGCCTGCCCGGGGAGGCGCTCGCGGCCTTCCCGGACCGCACCTTCCGCCTGCCGATGTCGAGCCCGCACATCCGCTCGCTCAACCTCGCCAACGCGGTGACGGCGGTGGCCTACCAGGCGATGCGTCCCTGGCTCTCCTGAGCCATTGCGGGCCCTCGGGAAATGAACCGTTTCCGGTCCGGCGCTGGACGCGGCGGCGGGGGATCGACTATCCAAATATGGCAAAGTTGCGGTCGTTCAGGGTCTTTTTTCGGCCCTCGCTCGGCGGCCGCAGCGTGATCAGGGCATTTTCCTTCGGAGTTTTCAGGATGAACGCGTTTACTGTCTTTGCCGCCGACGAGAGCGGCGCCGTCGCCACCGACTGGATCGTGCTGAGCGCCGCCTGCGTCGCGATGGGCCTCGCCACGATGCTTTCGGTCTCGGGCGGCGTCGAGAGCCTCGCCAACGAAACCAGCGCGGCGATCTCGAACTACCAGATCGACGACCAGTTCGACTGAGCCCGGCAGGCGGGCGGCCGGATCGTCTCTGGCCGCGCGGCCCCCGCATTGCTAGGCTCCTCGGCAGGAGGAGCCAGCCATGCCGCACATCACGCAGGACGCCAGCCTTCAGACGGTCATCACCACCTTCGAGACCTCGCCCGGCAATTGCGACGACCTGATCGACGAACTGGGCGCCGCTTATGCCGAGTTCATCTCGAAGCAGCCGGGCTTCATCTCGGCTGCGCTGCACGTCAACGACGCCCAGACGCGCGTTGCGAATTACAGCCAGTGGCAGAGCCGCGACGACTTCAAGAACATGCTCAAGAGCGACGAGATGCGCCGCCGCAATCGTCGGATCAACGCGCTCTGCCGCAGCTTCGAGCCGGTGATGTACGAGGTGCTCGCCGTTCACCGGACGGATTGAGGGGACGATGGCCGAGGGGGACGGAACGCCCGGAGACGGGCTCGAGGCCGAGGTGCGCGCGCTGCGCGAGGAACTGGCGCACCTGAGGCGGCATCGTCTCGTCGTGCTCTACCAGTCGGTGCCGCGGATCCTGTTCTTCCGGTTCCTCAGCGGCATGGCCGTGGGCCTCGGGACCGTCATCGGGGCGACCGTGCTCCTCTCGGTCATCGTCTGGGCCTTCTCGCAGATCGAGTTCGTGCCCATCATCGGCGAATGGGCGGCCGAGGTCGCCCGCGCCATGGCCGAGGGACTCGAGGCCGACCGATAGCATTTTCCCATGCCCGTTGCGCGGGGGCGTGCGCGGCATAGATACGCGAGAACGCAAACCGCAAGGGAATCTGGGCCGATGCAATGTCCCGTGGATGGAACGACGCTCGTCATGGCGGACCGGCAGGGGGTCGAAATCGACTACTGCCCGCAGTGTCGGGGCGTCTGGCTCGACCGGGGCGAGCTCGACAAGATCATCGAGCGGTCGGCCCCGGCAGCGCCTCCGCCGCCGCAGCCCGCCCCCCGGCACGCCCCGCACCCCGGTGCGCAGCGCGGCTATGACGACGACCATCGCGACGGCTACAAGAAGAAGCGGCGGGGCTCGTTCCTCGACGACATCTTCGACTTCTGAGGTCGGCGCGGGACGCCGGGATCAGGCCGAGGGCGCGATCGTGCAGGCGCGGAACGCGGCGACCTCGGGCGCCGCGCCCGCGAGGTCGAAGGCCAGCGCGGTCTGTCCCGCAAATGCGACAGCCACCGCGTTGAACTCCAGCCCGTCAAGCACGTTGCCGAAGCCCACGTCCGCGACGCTGAGCGTGCGGCCCTCGTCCGACAGGACATGGCGGGTCGTGGAGATCGTGTTCTCCCGCGAACCTTCGAAGCGGATGGCGAAGACCGGGGCCTCGGGCCATGTATCCGCCCCGCGGATCGCGATGGTGTAGAGCGGCAGCGACGGGTCATAGGTCAGCCGCACGTCGCCGGCCGGTCCCGAATGCTCGAGCGTGCAGAGCGGCTCTTCGGCCCCCGCCACCCAGGCGCGGGCGGGCAGGGCCGAGCTTGCCAGGAGCAGGGCGATCATCGCGGTTCGGAGCATCATGGCGATGGACATGGCGCGGCCCGCGCGTCCGGCAAGGTGCGACGCCGGGGCGATTGACTGACGAAGCCAACCATCCGACGCTGACGCCATCGATCCAAGGGAGGATGACAATGGCAAGAATTCACGGGCAGGCCCTCGCGGCCGCCCTCGCGCTGGTCGCGGGCGGCGCGGCCGCCGATCCGGTCGGCATCACGCCCGACATGATGTCCGTCACCGTCGACACCGCCGCAGGTCCCGTCGAGATCCTGCGCGACCAGGACAACGCCGCCCGGCTCGAGGGCGACTGGACGCTCACCTCGCGGCCGTGCCCCAATTTCTGCATCCAGCCGATGATCCCCGCCGAGGGCGTGACGCCGGTGGGCGAGCTCGAGGTTCTCGCGGCGCTGCAGGATCCGAACACCCACGTCATCGACGGCCGCATCACCTCGGAGTTCGAGGCGGGCACCATCCCCGGCGCGATCTCCATGCCCTACAACGAGGCCGAGGACCGGCTGGGCGAGCTTGGCTGCGAGATCGACTTCGACGGCTGGATCTGCGAGGGCGATCTGCCCCGCGTCGTCCTCTTCTGCAACGGTCCATGGTGCGGGCAGTCGCCCACGGCCGCGCGGAACATGATCGCGGCGGGCTTCCCGGCCGAGAACATCTCCTACTATCGCGGGGGAATGCAGAACTGGCAGATGCTCGGCCTCACCGTGGTGCCGGGCGATCCGTCGGTCGTGGCGGTGCAGTAGGGCAGGGCGGTGCAGTAGGGCAGGGCGGGACGAACCCGCCGCACGCCCGCGCGTTGGGGGCGGAGCGGCGCCGGGACGGGGCCGGACCGGAGGGACGCCATGTCGCCCATACTCCTCGGCTTTCTCGGGAGCCTCGCCGCGGGCTCGATGACCGCGGCGGGCGCGCTGCCGGTCCTGTTCGGCCGCCAGCCGGGCCGCGCCTTCCGCGACCTCTCGCTCGGCTTCGCGGCGGGCGTGATGCTGGCGGCCTCCTTCTTCTCGCTGATCCTCCCCGCCCTCGACGCGGCCGGAGAGGACTTCGCGGGCGCCATCCCGCCCGCCATCGTCTGCACGGCGATCCTGCTCGGCATGGGGGCGGTGCACCTGATGAACGAGGCGCTGCCCCACGAGCATTTCCGCTCGGGGCGCGAGGGGCCCGAGGCGGCGGCGCTCCGGCGCATCTGGCTCTTCGTCATCGCCATCGCGATCCACAACTTCCCCGAGGGGCTGGCCGTGGGCGTCGGCTTCGGCGCGGAGGGGTTCGAGGGCGGCCTGCCGCTCGCCATCGGCATCGGGTTGCAGAACGCGCCCGAGGGGCTGGCCGTGGCGGTGGCGCTGCTGGGCGAGGGCTATTCGCGCCTCCGCGCCTTCGCCTGGGCGGGGGCGACCGGCATGGTGGAGCCCTTGGGCGGTCTTCTCGGGGCGGGCGTCGTCTGGGTCTCCGAGCCGCTCCTGCCCTGGGGCCTCGCCTTCGCGGCGGGGGCGATGCTCTACGTCATCAGCCACGAGATCATTCCCGAGACGCACCGCGCGGGCCACCAGAAGCTTGCCACGACCGGCCTCGCCGTGGGACTTGTGGTGATGCTCTTCCTCGATGTCTGGCTCGGTGCCTGAGGGGCGCGGGGAAACCTTCGGGGGCCGGAGGGGTTGATCCTCCCGACGGATCAACCGGAGAGACATCATGGAAGCCTTCCTCGAAGTCGTGGGCGTCGCGGCCCTCATCCTGCTCGTGCTGATCGGCGCGGCGGCCGGCTACTTCGCGAGCCGCCTCGCGATGGGCTCGACCGCGCTCTACGTGACGGTGGGCATCCTCGCCGCCGTGGCCGCGCCCTTCGTGCTTGCGGCGCTCGGCGTCACGGCGCTCGCGGCGGGCGGCATCCTCCTGATCCTCGCGGTGGGGGCGATCTTCGCGGTGATCGTGCTGGCGCTGGTGGCGGGCTTCCGGCGGAGCGTGCGGCGCTAGCCCACCCGCACCATCAGCGCCATCGCCGTCAGCGCGCAGCCAAGGCCCGCGAGCTCCCGGAGGCCGAGACGCTCGCCGAAGGCCAGCGCGCCGATCAGTGCGAGCGCCACGAGCGTCAGCATGGAATAGGCGACGCCCGCCTGCCCGAGCGTCAGGTGCCGCATCGCCCCGAACCACAGGAGCGCCGAGACGGCATAGAGCCCGACGCCGAGCGCCACCATCGTGGAGAGCGTCGCAAGCCCCCGGTCGGCGGCGAGCTTAAGGACATAGTCGCCGAGTATGACGACGAAGGCGGTGACGGCGATGAAGCCGAGGCCCGACAGGACGTTGGACATGGGGTGCCTCGCGACGCTGTTGCTGTGGTCACGAGGTTTGTCGCCGGGGCGGAAACGGTCAACGGAGGGATGCCTTACCCGAGGGGGGCCATGTGAAAGCAACCTCGTCATGCAGCACTCGTTGTGCCCGCGTCGGCACCCAGCGGCCTCGACGGCTGTTGTGCCTCGGACCCAGTCATTGTGTCTGTTGCCGAGCTGTCCGTTGCCCGTTGTCAACCTCGGGGAGATGATTCATCGTTCGGCAATGGCGCCGAAGACGGGCATCCTTGAACAGATGAGGTCCAATCCGAAAAGGGATTGGACCATCAAGGACATCGAGCGAGTGTGTCGCCAGCATGGGCTGGAACTCCTTCCGCCCAGAAAAGGCAGCCACTACAAGGTGTCCAGCAAGCACCTCCGAGACATCCTGACAGTTCCGGCGCACCGTCCGATCAAGGTCGTCTACATTCGCAACCTGGTTTCGTACGTGGACGCACATATCTCATTCGAGGAGGGGACAAATGGCACGGCCTGAGGAATATGCGATCGTGGTTGTGCCGCTGTCGGAGGACGATGGCGGCGGCTACTACGGTTTCGTACCCGATCTTCCGGGCTGCGCCTCGGACGGCGACACTCAGATGGAGGCTTTCGAGAATACCGTCGATGCCCTCCACGAATGGTTGCACGAGCAGGAGCTTCGGGGTGTCGCCGTGCCGGAACCAGGAGCGGCGTCCAGGGCCGCGGTCGATAGGGAAAAGAAGCTCCTCGATGCGCTGAAGTCTTTGGCGGAATACCGCGATGAAGCTGACGAGCGGAGCAATTCCCTGGAGGTGAAGCTCGCAGAGTTGATCGCCTTGTTGAAAGGCGACCGGGGCAACCTACCGAGCACGTTTCTTCCGTTGCTTGCGGAACGTGCCCACAGGAAGAAGCTTGCTCACTGATCACCTCCCCCTTCTTGCCTTCCCCCCGCGCTGACCCGGCCGTCCCGCCGTGGACCGCCCGGCCATCTTCACCGCGCCCTCCACGGCCTCCTCCACCGCCGACTGGCGTGCGAGCGGGTCGTCGGCGACGGCGAGCTCCACCGCTTCCAGCCGCTTGATCTCGTCGCGGAGGCGCGCGGCCTCCTCGAACTCGAGGTTCTCGGCGGCCTTGCGCATCCGGTCGCGCAGGCCGTCGAGATGGGCCTGGAGGTTCGCGCCCACGAGCGGCTTGTCCACCTTGGCCGTCACGCGGTTCATGTCCACGTCGCCCTGGTAGACGCCGGCGAGGATGTCCTCGACGTTCTTGCGGATCGTCGCGGGCGTGATGCCGTGTTCCTCGTTGTATTCCATCTGCTTGGCGCGGCGGCGGTCGGT
>NZ_JBQLZP010000192.1:0-2699 GCF_052168335.1 Roseicyclus sp.
GGGTCGGACAGGTCACGTCCGCCGCGATGTCGCCCGACTACGGCTGCGGCGTCGCCATCGGCATGGTGCGCATGACCCACTGGGAGCCGGGAACCGAGCTGACGGTGGAGACCCAGGACGGGCCGCTGCCCGCCCGTGTCGAAGCCGAGTTCTGGGAACGGAAACAGAAGGCTGCGGCCTGAACTTCATGTAGATCGAGACAAGGGAGCCACGACATGACCTTTCGCGCTTTGCTGGTCGAGGAAGACGCCGAGGGCCGGAAATCGGCCTCGGTGAAATCCCTCGAGGACGCGGACCTGCCCGAGGGCGAGGTCACGGTCGCGGTCGAGTACTCGACGCTCAACTACAAGGACGGGCTCTGCCTCGGCTCGGGCGGCGGGCTGGTGCGCAAGTATCCGCATGTCCCCGGCATCGACTTCGCCGGCACCGTGGAAGCCAGCACCGACGACCGCTACCGCCCCGGCGACAAGGTGGTGCTGACCGGCTGGCGCGTGGGCGAGGCGCACTGGGGCGGCTATGCCGAGAAGGCGCGGGTCCGCGCCGACTGGCTCGTGCCGCTGCCCGAGGGGCTGACGACGCGGGCCGCGATGGCGGTGGGCACCGCCGGGCTGACCGCCATGCTGGCGATCATGGCGCTGGAAGATCACGGGCTGACCCCATCGAAGGGCGAGGTTCTGGTGACGGGGGCCGCCGGTGGCGTCGGCTCGGTCGCGACCGCCGCGCTGGCCAATCTGGGCTACACCGTCGCCGCCGTCACCGGGCGCCCCGAGCAGGAGGGCTACCTCAAGGGCCTCGGCGCCGCGCGCATCGTGCCGCGCGAGGACCTGGCCGAGACGGTCAAGCGCCCGCTCGAGAGCGAGACCTGGGCCGGCTGCGTCGATGCGGTGGGCGGCGCCATGCTCGCCCGCGTGCTCGGGCAGATGAAGTACGGCGCCTCCGTCGCGGCGGTGGGCCTCGCGGGCGGTGCGGCGCTGCCCGCGACGGTCGTGCCCTTCCTGCTCAGGGGCGTGAACCTCCTCGGGATCGACAGCGTGATGCAGCCCTACGAGAACCGTGTCCGCGCCTGGGCGCGGGTGGCCCGCGACGTGCCGCAGGACAAGCTCGAGGCGATGGTGCAGCCCGCGACGCTGGCCGATCTGCCCGACCTCGGCGCCGCGATCCTGAAGGGCGGGGTGCGGGGCCGTGTCGTCGTGGACGTGCGCGCCTGAGCCGCCTTGACCCCGACCGCGCCGGACTTAGCTCGCGCGGGACGGGACAAGGGCTTTCCGGGGGCGCATGACTTCGACACCGATCCTCTACTGGGCGCGGCGGGACTTCCGGCTGGGCGACAACCCGGCGCTTGCGGCCGCGGCGGCCTCCGGGGCGCCCGTCATCCCGGTCTTCATCGTGGACGAGGTGGTCGAGAGCCACGGCGCGGCGCCGAAATGGCGGCTCGGCCTCGGCGCCGAGGTGTTCGGCGCGGCGCTGGAAGGGGCCGGCGCGCGGCTGATCGTGCGGCGGGGCAGGGCGCTCGACGTGCTGCGCGCGCTCATCGCCGAGACGGGTGCGCGCGAGGTCCATTGGAACCGCCTCTACGATCCCGCCTCCCGCGCGCGGGACGAGGGTGTGAAGGCCGCGCTCAAGGCCGAGGGCATCGCGGCGCGGAGCCACGCGGCCCATGTCCTCTTCGAGCCCTGGACGGTGGAGACGGGGACGGGCGGCTTCTACCGGGTCTACACGCCGTTCTGGAAGGCCGTGCGCGGGCGCGATCCCGGCGACCCGCTGCCGGTGCCGAAGCTCCGCGCGCCCGGAGCCTGGCCCGCGAGCGACGATCTCGCCTCCCTCGCGCTCGGCGCCGCCATGAACCGCGGGGCGGAGGTCGTCCTGCCGCACCTCGCGGTGGGCGAGCGGGCCGCGCAGGCCCGGCTCGACGCCTTTCTCGAAAACGGGATCGACGCCTACGCCGAGGCGCGCGACGACCTTGCGCGGAACGGCACCTCGCAGCTCTCCGAGAACCTGACCTGTGGCGAGATCTCGGCGCGCACCTGCTGGTGGGCGGGCAGGCGCGCGATGGAGGAGGGCCGCGCGGGCGCCGAGACCTTCCTGAAGGAGCTCGTCTGGCGCGACTTCGCCCATCACCTCGTCCACCACACGCCGCACATCGTCGAACGGAACTGGCGCGAGGAGTGGGAGGCCTTTCCCTGGAACACGGACGCCAGCCGCGCCGATGTCGTCGCATGGCAGCGCGGGCGCACGGGCATGGCCATCGTCGACGCGGCGATGCGCGAGCTATACACCACCGGGCGGATGCACAACCGCGCGCGGATGCTCGTCGCCTCCTACCTGACCAAGCACATGCTGACGCACTGGAAGATCGGCCTCGACTGGTTCGAGGACTGCCTCGTGGACTGGGATCCGGCCTCGAACGCGATGGGCTGGCAGTGGTCGGCGGGGTCCGGGCCGGACGCCACGCCCTATTTCCGGGTGTTCAACCCCGAGACGCAGGCCGAGAAGTTCGATCCCCACGGCCGCTACCGGCGCCGCTGGGTGGCCGAGCTGTCGGCCAACCCGCCCGAGACCGCGCTCGCCTTCTTCGAGGCCGCGCCGCGGTCCTGGGGGATGTCGCCCGATGACGCCTATCCGGCGCGACCCGTGGTGGACGCGGCCGAGGGCCGCCGCCGCGCGCTCGCCGCGTACGAGAGTCGCGGCTTCTGAGACAC
>NZ_JBQLZP010000193.1:0-6618 GCF_052168335.1 Roseicyclus sp.
CCCGAGGATCGCGGGACCGAAGGCGCCCTCCGCCGCGCCACCTTGCAGCGTGCGCTCGACATGGAGGGCCGACCAGCTCTCGACCACGGCCTCGACGAAGAAGGCGACGAGGACGATGCCGCCGCAGAGCGCGACGGCCAGCCCCGGCATTCCGTCGGGGCGCGGCCCGGTCTCGGGCAGCGGCGCGATCTCGGTCCGCATCCGGAGCGACAGGAGGAGGACGACACCCGCGACGGCGGCGAAGATCCCGGCCGGCCCGAGCCCCGCCTCGCGCGCGGCGCCGGTGGCCACGGCGGCGGCGGCGTAGGCGACCGAGAACATCCCGTGATTGGCGTTCATCAAGGGCGCGCGGTGACGCGCCTCGAGCTCGGAGACGCGGGAATTCGACACGATGTCGAGCGTGCCCGACAGGAGGCCCACCAGCACCATCCCGAGGAAGAAGGCGAAGGGCGCCGTCACCAGCCCCGGCACCAGCATCGCGAGCCCGCAGAGCCCCGCCGCGACCGGCAGCGACAGCGCCCCGAGCCTCCGGTCGAAGACGGGCGCGAGCCAGAGCGTGAGGACGAGGCCGATGGGACTGCCCAGCAGCACCAGCCCGAAGAGCGCGTCGTCCGCCCCGATCTGCGCCTTGAGCACGGGCAGGAGCGCGGCGAAACTGCCGAACACGAGCCCCAGCGCGAAGAAGCCGAGGACAGGTCTCTGGGAGGTGCGGAGGGCGGCGAGGACGGGCATGGTCGGGCTCTGCCACGGGCCGCGTCGGCGCACAAGCGGGAGGCCGGGGAGCGCCTTCTTTCCGTCTTTTCATTCGGCCCGATCTCGCCTATACGCGCGGCTTCATCGGGGCCCGACACCCTTGGAGGCGGCCCCTCTTACATGGAGAAATGCAATGGCTGGTGAGATTCCCGATCTTATCGCCGAGGCACGCGCGGGGACAGGCAAGGGGGCCGCCCGCCAGGCTCGCCGCGAAGGCAAGGTGCCCGGTGTCGTCTACGGTGGTGGCAAGGATCCCCTCGCGATCCAGATCCCGTTCAACGCCCTTCTGAAGCGCCTCAAGGACGGCCGCTTCCTCTCGACGCTCTTCAACCTGAAGGTCGAGGGACAGGACGACGTGCGCGTGATCTGCCGCGGCGTGCAGCGCGACGTGGTCAAGGACCTGCCGACGCACGTGGACTTCATGCGGCTGCGCCGCACCTCGAAGGTGAACCTCTACATCCCCGTGGAGTTCATCAACCACGAGAAGGCGCCGGGCCTGAAGCGCGGCGGCGTGCTGACGGTGGTGCGCCCCGAGGTCGAGCTGATCGTCGTCGCGGGCGAGATCCCCGACCACATCACCGTGGACCTGTCGGGCCGCAACATCGGCGACGTCATCCACATCTCGGACGTGGAGCTGCCCGAGGGCGTGAAGCCCACGATCGACCGCGACTTCGTCATCGCGAACCTGTCGGCGCCCTCGGGCCTCGTCAGCGCCGAAGCCGCCGAGGCCGACGCGGAGGAGTGATCCCCGCCACGGCCTGACCGCGAAGGATCAGGGGGCCGCCCGCGCCTGAGAGGCCGGGCGGCCCTTTCCGTTCGCACCGCTCAGTCCTCGTCCGTCTCGGCGCCCCGCCCCTCGGCCCAGACCCTGCGGAAGCCGAGCACCTTGCCGCGCGAGACCGCCGGATCGTAGGTCATCGACATGGCCGACATCGCGTCCACGATCCGCTTGATCGCGCGCGGCGGGTAACGGCGGGGATGCAGTTCCATCACGCAGAAGCGCAGCGGGCATTTCCACGGCCGGTCGAAGAGCTGCGCCTCCGCCCCCTCGATGTCCATGAGCACCACGTGCGGCCGGTGCGCGCGCAGGAGGTCGTGGAACCCCACGAGCGGCACCTCGACATGCCGCGCCCCGCGCGCGGCGAGGCGCGAGGCGGGAAACTGGTCGGCGAGGTGGAAGGTGCCCATCTCGCCCTCCGCCGCGCGCGGCACCACCGCTCCGTGGAGCACGGTCGCGCCCGCCGCCCCGTTGCGCGCCAGCGTGTCCTCCAACACCGGGATCAGCGCCGGGTTGGCCTCGACGGCGAGGATGTTCTCGGGCTCGGTGTGCTTCGCGCAGAGCGCGGTGACATAGCCGATCCCGGCGCCCAGCTCGAGCACGCGGAAGCCCGCGCGCACGCAGCCCTCGGCGGCGCGCGCCTCGTCCGCCTCGTAGCTGCCTTCGCGCAGCTTCCGCGTCAGGAGCGGCGTCGTCACCTCTGCGGGCAGGCGCAGCGAGACGCCGTTGATCTCGACCTCGAGCGGGTTCACCGGGCTTGCGTCCTCCCTGTCGTCCGACCGCTCACGAAGTGGCCCCCGCACGGCCCGCGTCCAGCCCCGTCACGCTGCCGTCGGGCGAGAACAGGACCTTGCCCGCGCTCATGCTGCCCGCGTAGGCCGCCAGGGCCTCCGCCCCCTCCTCGAGCGGGTGGACGGAGGCGATCCGGCTCTCCGCGAAGCCGCCCCTGAGCGACCGCGTCACCTCGCGGGCCATCCACAGCCGTTCGGGGAAGCTCCGCTCCATCAGCCAGCGCGAGAGCCAGAAGCCCCGCACCGTCAGCCCCTTGAAGATCATCGTCCCGGGATGGAGCCGCACCGCGTCCTGCGCGAGCCCGCCGTAGACGAGGATCTCGCCGCCCGAGCCCAGCGCCTGCCCGAGACGGAAGGTCAGCGCGCCGCCGACCGCG
Source organism: Roseicyclus sp. (assembly GCF_052168335.1). GTDB lineage: Bacteria > Pseudomonadota > Alphaproteobacteria > Rhodobacterales > Rhodobacteraceae > Roseibacterium. Next base: position 2,700 of record NZ_JBQLZP010000193.1, read on the forward strand.
TCGAATGCCATGCGGCAGCGCAGGCTCCGGCAGAGCTCGGCCAGCGCGTCGTCGAAATCTGGCGCGTCGGTCGAGAGGACGTGGCGCGCGCCCTCCGCCCGCAGCGCCTCGGCCTGCTCGGCGCGGCGCACGACATCGATGATCTTGAGCCCGCGCGCCTTCGCCCGCGCCCGGATCATCCGCCCGAGCGCGCCGCCCGCGGCGGTCGAGACGGCGGCCCAGTGCCCGCCCCGCCGCGCGATCCGCACCAGCGCCATCGCGGTCAGCGGGTTGACGAAGCTCATCGCCGCGGAGCCGAGAGGCAGGTCGGCCGGCAGCGGCACGCAGCGCGCGGCCTGCGTCACGGCGTATTCGGCCCAGAGCCCCTGCCTGTCCGCGACGCAGGAGACGGGCCGCCCCACCATCGCCCGCGCATAAAGCCCCTCGCCCACCGCCACGACGCGCCCCGCTCCCTCGAGCCCCGGCACCAGCGGGAAGGGCCAGCCGATGCCGTACTCCCCCGCGACGGTGGAGAGGTCGGAGGGGTTCACCGGCGAGGCGGCGATCCGCACCAGCACCTCGCCCGGCCCCGGACGGGGCACGGGGCGGGTCTCGACCCTCGGCGCCGCGCCGGGCTCGGGCACGACGAGGGCGCGCATCGTCTCCGGGATCTCGGTCATGGCGGTCCTCTCCTCGGCCGGTCCGGTGCAGCCTGACACGTCCGGCCGAGCCTTGGCAAACGCGGCGCGGGCTGGCATCACCGCTGCATCGGAGGATGCGCCATGAAACTCTGGGTCGGCCTCGGCAATCCGGGCGCCAAGTACGCGGGCAACCGCCACAACATCGGCTGGATGGCCGTGGAGCGCATCGCCGCCGACCACGGCTTCGCGCCCTGGCGGGGCAAGTTCCAGGGCGCGCTGACCGAGGGCACGCTGGGGCGGGAGAAGGTGCTGCTCCTCAAGCCCGAGACCTTCATGAACCTCTCGGGCCAGTCGGTCGGCGAGGCCATGCGCTTCTACAAGCTGACGCCCGCCGACGTGACCGTGTTCCACGACGAACTCGACCTCGCGCCCGGAAAGCTGCGCCTGAAGGAGGGCGGCGGGCACGCGGGACATAACGGGCTGCGCTCGATCCACCAGCACATCGGGCCGGACTACGCGCGGGTGCGTCTCGGGATCGGGCATCCGGGCCACAAGGACCGGGTTGCGGGCTACGTCCTGTCGGACTTCGCCAAGGCGGACGAGGACTGGCTCGACGACCTCCTCCGCGGCATCTCCGACGGCGCGCCGGATCTCGCCTCGGGCGACGGGGCGCGCTTCCTCAACGCCGTGGCGCTCCGGACCGCGCCCGCCCGGAACGGGGCCGCGCCCAGACCGAAGAAGGCCGAGGCGCCGCCACCCGGAGAGACGACCGGCGACGCGCCCGACGACCGCACGCCGCTCCGCAAGCTCATGGACAAGTTCCGGTGAGCGCCGAGGACGCCGTCCGCGCCGCCTTCCGCCGCCAGGGCGAGAGCTGCGCGGGCCTCGGCTCGCCCTTCATGGGGCAGCTCATGGCGCTGATTGCGGTGCGGCTCGACGCGTCCACGGCACCCGGCGCGCGCATCCTCTCGTGGAAGGGCGACGTGAGCTCCGACGGGCAGTCGGTGCCGCTCCGCCTCGCGGGGGCGCTCCACGCGCTCGTGCTCGAGGGGCTCGACGCGGACCTGGCCGCCGCCTACCCGCCGAACGCCGCGTCCGACGACGCGCTCTGGCGCGCGGTCGAGGGCGCACTCGGCCGCCATCCGGAGCGGATCATGGCCTGGCTCGACCGCGCGCCGCAGACCAACGAGGTGCGCCGCTCGGCCGTTCTCCTGCCCGCGATCTGGTGGCTCCTAGGACGCACCGGCGACATGCCGCTCGCGCTGTCGGAGCTCGGCGCGAGCGCGGGGCTGAACCTGTCGCTCGACCGCTTCGCCATCGAGACGCCCTGGGGGTTCGCGGGCGCGGAGGGGAGCGTCGTGCATCTCCGCCCCGAGTGGCGCGCGATGCCGCCGCCGCCCCGCCCCGTCGCCGTCGCCGACCGCGCCGGCGTGGATCGCCACCCGCTCGACCCGTCCGACGCGGGCGACGCCCTGCGCCTCCGGTCCTACATCTGGCCCGACCAGCCCGAGCGCATGGCGCTGACGCGCGGCGCGATCGCGCTTGCCGCCGGGAGGCCGGACGCCGAGGACGCCGCGCCCTGGCTCGCCCGCCGCCTCGCGACGCCCCGGCCCGGGCGGCTCCACGTCGTCTACACGACCATCGCCTGGCAGTATTTCCCGCCCGAGACGCAGGCCGACTGCACCGCCGCGCTGGAAGCTGCGGGCGCAACGGCCACGCCGGACGCGCCGCTCGCCCAAGTGGCCTTCGAGGCGGATGGAGAGGCTCCCGGCGCGGCGCTGACCGTGCGGCTCTGGCCGCATGATCCCGCGCCGCAAATCCTTGCGCGCGGAGATTTTCATGGGCGCTGGGTAGATTGGCGGCGTTAGCATTTGCACAATGCCGCACGGCTGCTAGCTTGCCCGTCGGGTGTGTGTATCAAGGGAAGCGTGTCATGCCGTTCGAAATGGACAGATCCGTCAACGTGTTCGGGCGGGCGCTCGAGAGGTGTTCGGTCGATCCCGTCACCGGCTTCTTCCGCACGGGAAGCTGCGAGACCTGCGCCGAGGATCGCGGTGTCCACACCGTCTGCGCGGTGATGACGGAGGAATTCCTCGCCTTCTCCAAGTATGTCGGCAACGACCTGTCGACGCCGCGGCCCGAGTTCTCGTTTCCCGGTCTCAAGGCGGGGGACCAGTGGTGCCTCTGCGCCTCGCGCTTCCTTCAGGCGCATGACGAAGGTGTGGCCCCGCGCGTGAACCTGGCCGCGACGCACGAGCGCACGCTCGACATCGTGCCGCTCGAGGTGCTGGAGGCCTACGCCCTCGACGTGTCCTGAGGCGGGGGCAGCGCGACGACAGGGGCGCTCACGGCATCGGCCATGAGTTCGTCGACGAAGAGCGACAGGAGCTGAGGCCGCCCGCTGACACCCGCCTTGCGGTAGATGGCGTTCGTCTGCGCCTTGACCGTGCCTTGCGAGGTGCTGCGCAGGTCCGCGATCTCGGCGATGGACATGCCCTTCAGCGCGAAGAGGGCGACGTCGCGCTCGGCGGGCGTCAGGCCCCAATCCGCGAAGCGCTCCTCCACGAGGTCCATGAACGCGCCCGACGCCGCGCGGAGCGAGCGTTCCACCTGCCGCGTGCGCTGGATCGAGGCGCGCAGCAGGAGGCCGCCCAGAACGACGCCGATGATGAGCCCGAAGGCCGCGCCGATCTCCATGATCTCGCGATAGGCCCAGGGGATCGGCCCCCAGGGCACGCCCAGCACGGTCAGCAGGATGTCGGACACGAAGAAGAAGCCGCAGAGCGACTGGACGGCGAGAATCGCGCCGAAGAGCCAGGGATGCCTCAGCATGCCCCTCGCCCGGAGCCGGCGCTGTTGGGGTCAGTCGTCATCGTCCCCACCGTCATCGCCGTCGTCATCGCCGTCGTCACTGTCGTCATCGCTACCATCGTCCCCGTCATCGTCGTTGCCGTCGTCGTCGTCATCATCGTCGTCGTCGCCGTCTTCACCTGCACCGCCTTCCCCGGGGTTGTCGCTCTCGGGGCTCGGGCCGATGCGCGGCTCGCCGCTGCGCGTCGTGGTGTAGTCCCTCAGGATCGCGCCGTTCCTCGGGTCGAAGACGATCTCTCGGACCACGTCGCCGCGCCGGGCGACGACGCGGACGCGACCGAGCAGCGTGCGGCTGACGCTCGTGATCTCGAAGCCCTGCCGCTCGAGCTGGCGGACGACCGAGCGCGTGGCGGCGTCGTCGATGGCGAACGCCGGCCCCGCGGCCAGCGCGGCCGCGAAGGAGGTTGCGAGAAAGCGTCGTCGGGACA
>NZ_JBQLZP010000194.1:0-15329 GCF_052168335.1 Roseicyclus sp.
TCCTCAGGCCGCCCCCTGCAGCAGCGCGCGCGCCGCGGCCCGCGCTTCCTCCGTGATCCGGTCGCCCGAGAGCATCCGGGCCACCTCGTCGATCCGCGCCTCGGGGCCGAGCGGCTCGACCCGGCTCAGCGTCATGCCGGCCTCCACGGCCTTCGCCACCCGCCAGTGATGCGCGCCGAGGGCCGCGACCTGTGGCGAGTGCGTCACCACGAGCACCTGCCCGCCCTCGGCCAGCGCCGCGAGCCTGCGGCCCACCGCGTCCGCCGTGGCGCCGCCGACGCCCCGGTCGATCTCGTCGAAGATCAGCGTGAGGCCGCTGTCGTCGCGCGTGAGGCAGACCTTGAGCGCGAGGAGGAACCGCGAAAGCTCCCCGCCCGAGGCGATGCGGTTGAGCGGGCCGGAGGGCGCGCCGGGGTTGGTCGCCACCGTGAAGGTCACGGCGTCCGACCCGGTCGGCCCCGGCTCGGCGGGGCCGATCTCGGTCGCGAAGACCGCCCGCTCGAGCTTCAGCGGCGCGAGCTCGGTCGCCATCGCGGCATCGAGCCGCAAGGCCGCTTCCGCGCGCGCCGCGCTCAGCCGGTCCGCCGCCGCCCGCCAGGCCGCGGCCGCCGCCTCGTGCGCGGCGCCGAGCGACGCGATCTCCCCCGCCCCCCGGTCGAGCGCGGCCAGCCGCACCTCGAGCGTCTCGCCGAACGCCGCGAGGTCGTCGGGCGCCACGCCGTGCTTGCGCGCCAGTGCCCTGAGCGTGAAGAGCCGCTCCTCCGCCGCCTCCAGCTCCGTGGGGTTGAAGACCAGCGCCTCGCCGAAGCGCTCGACGCCGGACTGCGCCTCGGCCAGTTCCACCAGCGCCCGGTCGAGCGCCGCGAGCGCCGCGTCGAGCCCGCCCTCCGCCCGGTCGGCCACGCCCTCGAGCCAGCGGCGCGCGTCCGCGATCCGCCCCTCGGCCCCCTCGAAGGACAGCGCGGCGGCGGCGCGCGCCACGTCCGCGCGCATCTTCTCGGCCGCCTGCATCAGGCGGCGGCGCGCGTCGAGTTCGGCCTCCTCGCCCGGTTCGGGGGCGAGCTTGCGGATCTCCTCGGCGGCGTGGCGCAGGAAGTCCTCCTCGCGCCGCATCTCCGCGAGCCGCGTCTCGGCCTCCTCGAGCGCGCGGCGCGTCGCGGCGCGCGCCCGCCAGGCCTCGGCCACCGCGTCGCGGAGCTGCACGAGCCCGCCGAAATCGTCGAGCATCGCGCGGTGGTTCCGCGGGTCGAGGAGGCCCCGGTCGTCCTGTTGCCCGTGAAGTTCCACCAGCGCGTCCGACAGCGCGCGCAGCACCTCCCCGCTCGCCCGGCGGTCGTTGACCCAGGCGGTCTTGCGCCCGTCGGCGGTGTTCACGCGCCTGAGGATCAGCTCCTCCGCGCGCGGCAGGCCCGCCTCGGCCAGCACGGCCTGCGCCGGGTGCTCCAGCCCGATCTCGAAGACGGCCACGACCTCGCCCTGCTCCGCCCCGCTCCGCACGAGGTCGGCCCGCCCGCGCCAGCCGAGCACGAAGCCGAGCGCGTCGAGCAGGATCGACTTGCCCGCGCCCGTCTCGCCGGTCAGCACGTTCAGACCCGGCTGGAAGCCGAGCTCCAGCCGGTCGATGATCAGGAGGTCGCGGATGTCGAGGTGCCGAAGCATGGACGGAACCATCTAGCCGGCGGGGCGGCGATGCAAGGCCGCGCCCCGCCCCCCCGGTCTCAGAGCCAGTCGCCCCGCACGGTCTGGTCCCAGACTTCCCGGAGCCAGTTCTGCCCCGCGGCTTCCGGCGAGAGGCCCTGCCCGGTCAGCTGCCGGAAGGCGTCGTCGTAGAAGGGCGAGCCCTGGAAGTTGTAGCCGAGGATCGCGCCCGCGGTCTGCGCCTCGTCCGTCAGGCCGAGCGCGAGATAGGATTCCACCAGCCGCAGCAGCGCCTCGGGCGTATGGCTCGTGGTCTGGAACTCCTCGACCACGAGGCGGAAACGGTTGATCGCCGCCGTGTAGTGCTGACGCCGCAGGTAGTAGCGCCCGACCTCCATCTCGCGCGCGGCGAGCTGGTCGAAGGCCACGTCGAAGCGCAGCACCGCGTCCTGCGTGTAGTCGCTGTCCGGGTAGCGCTCGATCACCAGGCGCAGGTTCTGCAGCGCCTGCATCGTGATGGAGCTGTCGTTGCCGATCTGGTCCATCTGGTCGTAGTAGCTGAGCGCCACGAGATATTGCGCATAGGCCGCGTCCTCGTCGGCCGGGTAGAACTCGAGGAACCGCTGCGCCGCGATCCGGCTGTTCTCGTAGTCGCGGTCCTGGTGGTAGGCGAACGCCGACATGATGAGGCCGCGCCGCGCCCAGTCCGAATAGGGATGCAGCCGCTCGACCTCGCCGAAGAGCTCGGCCGCCCGGTCGGCGCGCCCGCGCTCGAGCTCCATCTCGGCCTGCTGGTAGATCGTCTGCGCGTCGAGGTCCTCGAGCGGGGCCTGCCGGTCGCGCGCCGCGAAGAGGCCGCCACCCCCGCCGAAGAGGCCGCCGCGGTCGCCCTCGCCGCCGCCGCAGGCCGCCAGAAGGCCCGCGAGCGCCAGAACGCCCAGGCGGCGCGTCCATGTCACGCTTGCCGATGTTGCCCGCTGCATGTGGTCCACCCCGCTCGTGTCGCGCAGCGCCAGTCGGCGCTTCGCCCGGTCGAAGCGGTCCTAGCACAAAGTTTTTTCGGGCAAAACGCCTGAAATGTCCGTGAGGCGGCGGCGGGCGTCAGGCGACGTGCGCCAGATCGGCGGCGTTCACGCCCATGCCGGGCAGGCGCGCGGCCTGCTCGGGCGTGCATTCCACGATGCGCGCGGCGCCGGGCGTCGCCATCAGCTTGCGCAGCAGGCGGTTCGTGAGCATGTGGCCCGCCCGCACGCCGGTATACCGCGCCAGAAGCGGCGCCCCCGCAAGCGCGAGGTCGCCGAGCGCGTCGAGCATCTTGTGGCGCACCGCCTCGTCCGCGTGGCGGAAGCCGCCGGGGCTGAGCACCACGTCGCCGTCCACGACGACGGCGTTGTCGTAGGTGCCGCCGAGCGCGAGGCCGGCGGCGTGCATCGCGTCCACGTCCGCCTGGCGGCAGAAGGTCCGGCTGTCGCAATATTCGCGCACGAAGCGACCGTTGGCGAGGTTCGCGACCCGGCGCTGGCGGCCGATCGCGGCGTCGGCGAAGTCGATGGAGAAGTCCATCTCGAGCCCTTCGGCCGGGCTGAGGCTGGCCGAGGCCTCGCCGTCGGCGACGGTGATCTCCTGCATCACGGCCAGCGCGAGAATGGGCGCGTCCTGGCGGCGGATGCCCGCGTCGAGGATGCCGCGCACGAAGGGCGCCGCCGAGCCGTCGAGGATCGGGACCTCGGGGCCGTCGACCTCGACCAGCGCGTTGTGGATGCCGCAGCCCGCGAGCGCGGCCATCACGTGCTCGACCGTCGAGACCGAGGCGCCGGTGTCGCCGTCGAGGCGGGTGCAGAGGCGGCTTTCGGGAACGCGGTCGTAGCGGGCGGGGATGAAGGGCTGGCCGGGCAGATCCATGCGGCGGAACCACAGGCCCATGCTGGCCGCGCGCGGGCGGATGGTCAGCCGCACGAGCCGCCCGGTATGGAGGCCCACCCCGCTGAAGGTCACGTCGGTGCCGATTGTCGCCTGCATGCGCTCACCCGTTGTCCCTTGCCCCGTGCCGTCTCCCGCGCTGCATGTCCCGGCCTTGTGGTCCGGCCATTCCGCCCATGCCGCGCACGGTCTTCCGGGGCCTCGCTGCTCCGTTCGTCGGAACAACTGCCTGTGAGTAGGGGCTACAGCCGGGCGAAGCCACTGACAATTCAACGTTTATGACGTGTTGCAACAAAGCCGACTCACGTCGGCATAAACCCGCCGACTTATCCACGGATTCCGCGTAAACACCTGATTTCCAAAAGAAAGAGGCCGGCGGAAAGCCGGCCTCCGTTGCAGGAATGTGACCGTTTCAGTTGGCCTGGCGGCGCAGGAAGGCGGGAATTTCGATCCGCTCCTGGTCGGGGTCGACCGCCTCCTCGTGGTGGCGCGCCGGGATGTGGCTCTGCGGCGGCGGCCCCGAGAAGGACGGCGTGCGCCGGGCGACGGGGGCGCTGCCCTCCTCGCCGTGGCCGGTCATGCGGTTGATCAGGTTGTTGATCGCGAACCGCGTGCGCGAGGGCTGCTGCGGCTCGGGCGCAGCGGCCTGGGGCTGCGCGGGCGCATCGGCGCGCGGCAGGTCGCGCTGGATCGCGTCCCGCAGGCGGGCGAGCGCCTCGGGCGTCGGCGTGTTCGAGGGCTCGGGCCTCGGCGCCAGGAAGCCGCCGTCCTGGCGCTGCACCCGCTGGATCGGCGCGGGCTGGAGCGCGGCGCGCGGCTGGGCGGCTGCGGGACGGTAGGCCGGGGGCGGCACGGCGTCGGCGGCCTCCTCCGGCTCGAACAGGTCGGCGGGGAGGTCGTCGTCCGCGAAGCTCTCGAAGAGCGAGGGCTCCGGCATCGGCTCGCGCCGGGCATCGTGACGCGCATCGTGACGGGGCTCGGCCACCGGGGCGGGCGCCGCCGCGACGGGTTCCTCCCGCGCGGGCTCGGCGGGACGGGTCCGCTTCTGCTGGATGGCGGCGGCGCTGTGAACCTCGCGCTGGTGCTCGGCCGCCTCGGCGGAGACGTCGATGCCGGTGGCGACGACGGAGACGCGCATCCGCCCCTCCATCTTCTCGTCGAGCGTGGAGCCGACGATGATGTTGGCGTCCGGGTCCACTTCCTCGCGGATGCGGTTCGCGGCCTCGTCGAGCTCGAACAGCGTCAGATCGTAGCCGCCGGTCACGTTGATGAGCACGCCGCGCGCGCCCTTGAGGCTGATCTCGTCGAGGAGCGGGTTGGCGATGGCCTTCTCGGCGGCCTGGAGCGCGCGGGTGTCGCCATCGGCCTCGCCGGTGCCCATCATGGCCTTGCCCATCTCGTTCATCACCGCGCGGACGTCGGCGAAGTCGAGGTTGATGAGGCCGGGCCGCACCATGAGGTCGGTCACGCCCTTCACGCCCTGATAGAGCACGTCGTCGGCCATCGCGAAGGCCTCGGTGAAGGTGGTCTTCTCGTTGGCGAGGCGGAACAGGTTCTGGTTCGGGATGATGATGAGCGTGTCGACGACCTTCTGGAGGGCCTCGATCCCCTCGTCGGCCTGCCGCATCCGCTTGTTGCCCTCGAACTGGAAGGGCTTGGTCACGACGCCGACGGTCAGGACGCCCAGCTCGCGCGCGGCCTGCGCGATGATCGGCGCGGCGCCCGTGCCCGTGCCGCCGCCCATGCCGGCGGTGATGAAGGCCATGTGCGCCCCGGCGAGGTGATCGACGATCTCCTCGATCGATTCCTCGGCCGCCGAGGCGCCGACGGCGGGACGCGCGCCCGCGCCGAGCCCCTCGGTCACGCGCGCGCCCATCTGGATGCGGGCCGCGGCCTTGGACTGCGCAAGCGCCTGCGCGTCGGTGTTCGCGACGACGAACTCGCAGCCCTCGAGCGCCTGGTCGATCATGTTGTTGACCGCGTTGCCGCCCGCCCCGCCCACGCCGAAGACGGTGATGCGAGGTTTGAGGTCCTGCCGCGAGTCGGGCATGGTGAGATTGAGTGTCATCGCTCTGTCCGCCTGTTGCCCCGGTGCGCCCGGGTCATTTCAGAAATGGCCAGCGGTCTGACGCCGTTTTGGCCGTAGCTGCCTCGCTATTTCCCAACAACTTAACGATTCCACCCCCGCGCGTCACGCGGAAAATGGCAATTGCGCGCGAAATGTGGGGCGGAATTCCGCCGAGGCTCCAGCCGGTAGGGTCGAAGCCCCAGATGCGGGGCTCACCAGTTGTCGCGGAACCAGCGGACGGCGCGCTTGAGGCTCCGCGCCGGGTAGCGGTCCGCCGGCGTCTCGAAGTCCCACCACTCGTCCTGCGGGTGCGCGGCGAAGAGCGCGAGGCCGACGCAGGCCGAGAAGGCCGGGCCGCAGGCCGATTGCGGCAGGCCCTGCACGCGCAGCGGCCGCCCGAGGCGCACCTGGTTGCCGAGGATGCGCGAGGCCAGCCCGTCGAGCCCCGGCAGGAGGCTCGCGCCCCCCGTCAGCACGATGCGCTGCGAGGGCAGGTGCTCGAACCCCGCCGCGTCGAGGCGGGCCCGCGTCTCCTCGAGGATCTCCTCGACGCGGGGCCGCATGACGCCGATGAGCTCCGAGCGCGAGACCTTGCGCCGGTCGTGGTGCCAGTCGCCGGTCTCGCTCTCCAGTTCGATGATCTCGCGGTCGTCCATGCCGGTCGCCATCACGCCGCCGAAGCGCGTCTTGATCCGCTCGGCATGGGCCATCGGGATCTGGAGGCCGTGGGAGATGTCGGAGGTGACGTGGTCCCCGCCCATCCGCACCGTGTCGGCGAAGATCATGTGTTTCTTGATGAAGATCGAGAGCGAGGTCGCCCCCCCGCCCATGTCGATGCAGGCCGCGCCCAGTTCCTGCTCGTCCTCGACGAGGCTCGAGATGCCCGCGACGTAGGGCGCGCTGGCCAGCCCCGCGAGTTCCAGGTCGCAGCGCTTGACGCAATGGAGCAGCGTCTCGATCGCGGCGCCCTCGATCGTCAGGAGGTGCATGTCGACGGCCAGGCGGTTGCCCACGTGCCCGCGCGGATCGGCGAGGCCGGTGCGGTGGTCGAGCGAGAAGTTCACCGGCTGGGCGTGCAGCACCTCGCGGCCGTGGCCGATATCCGGCACGTCGCAGGCGCCGAGCACGCGCGCGATGTCGGCATCCTCGACCGTGCCGGTCTGCAGGACCGCCTCGCCGTCGAGGCCGTAGCTCCGCGGCCGCCCCCCGGCGAGCGCGACGATCACGTGGTCCACCCGCGTCTGCGCCATCTTCTGCGCGGCCTGCACCGCGGTGCGGATCGCGCGCTCGGTCTCCTGCACGGTGTCGATCTCGCCGAACCTGACCCCGCGCGAGCGCGTGGTCGCGGCGCCGATGACGCGGAAGCCCGCCTGCCCCGCCATCGCCCCGATCCCCTCGCCGCGCGGCGCGTCGGTCTCGTCGAAGCGCAGAACGAGACAGGCGATCTTGAAGGTTCCGATGTCGAGGACGGCGACGACGCCGCGGCGCATCGCCTGCTCGCGCTTGGCCCGCATGGCCCGCTGGGACTGGTAGAGCAGGTTCATCCGCGTTCTTCTCCAGGAGGGATCACGCCCGAGCGGACCTGCTGGAGCGTCTCCAGCGCCTCGGGCGTCAGTTGAACGGTCATCCGCGCGGGGTTGCGCATGTCGATGCGCACGAGGTCGCGGTCGAGGATCCGCTGCACGTCGTGCAGGAGCAGCACCTCGTCGAGCGCGGCGCGCGCGCCGTCGGCCGGCAGGAGGATGCGCGGCCCCTCGCGCAGGACCACGTCCCAGCGCCGCTCGCCCACCCGCACGAGCCCGAGGAGCCGGTCGCCGAGCGGCCGCGCGGCGGCGAAGAGGACCAGCGCCTCGTCCACCATCCGCTCGGCCCCGCGCCCCGCGACCATCGGCAGGGGCGTCTCCAGCTCGCGGTCCGCCAGCGCCGCCACCACCTCGCCCTCGGCGTCGATCAGGACGGTCTCGGCCCGCGTCTGCCAGACCAGCGCCGGGACCCGTTCGGCCACGGTGACGGAGAGGTATCCCCCGCCGTTGATCCGCACATCCGCCGAGAGGACGGCGGGCAGCGCCTCGACCCGCTCGCGCAGCGCGGCGAGGTCGATGTCGAAGGAGGACATCGGCAACTCGATCCGGAGCGCGGCGCGCACCTCCTCGGTGACGGCGGGGCTCGCGCCTTCGATGGAAAGGATGTTGACGCGGAACTCGGGGCGGCCCTCGATCTCGTGGCGGATCTCGGCGACCTGCTCGCGGATCGCGGTCATCTTGGCCTCGTCGGTGACGACCCAGGCCACCGGCGCGAGGACCAGCGCCAGCGGCAGGCCCACGCGCAGGAGCCCCCGGAACAGCGGCGTCAGCCACAGCCGTTGCGCCCGGTAGGTCAGCCGCGAGGGCGCCGGGTCGGGGCGCGGGCGCGGCAGGGGCACGGGGCCCGTCTCGCGGCGGGCGATCAGCGGTCGCATGAAGCGTCCTCCACGAGCCAGCGGCAGAGCGCGCCGAAGGAGATGCCCTTCGCCTCCGCCTGTTCGGGGGTGAGCGAGGTGGGCGTCATGCCGGGCTGGGTGTTGGTCTCGAGCAGCACCAGGCCCTCGAGCCCCCGCGCCTCGTCCCAGCGGAAGTCGGTGCGGCTGACGCCCCGGCAGCCGAGCGCGCGGTGCGCGCGCGTCGCGTAGTCCATGCAGGCGTCGAAGATCGCGGGCGGCACCTCGGCCGGCACGACGTGGCGCGAGCCGCCGGGCCGGTACTTGGCGTCGTAGTCGTACCAGCCGTCGGTCAGGATGTCGGTCACGGTCAGCGCGCCCGGATCGCCCTCGCCCGCGCCCATGACCGAGCAGGTCAGCTCCCGCCCCCGGACATAGGCCTCGACCATCACGGTCCCGGGCATCTCGTCGGACAGTTTCGGGGGATCGTTCGCGCCCTCGGTCACGAGGTAGACGCCGACCGAGGAGCCCTCGTTGTTGGGCTTCACCACGTAGGGCGGCGCCATGACGTGCCGGGCCATCACCTCGGCCTTGTCGCGGATCACGCTGTCGACCACGGGCAGGCCGTGGGCGCGGTAGACGTCCTTCGTCCGCGTCTTGTCCATGGCCAGCGCCGAGGCCAGCACGCCCGAATGGGTATAGGGGATGCGGAGCCATTCCAGGAGGCCCTGCACGCAGCCGTCCTCGCCCCAGCGGCCGTGCAGCGCGTTGAAGACGACATCGGGGCGGGTCTCGTGCAGGCGCGCGGCGAGGTCGGGGCCGGCATCGACCTCGATCACCTCGTAGCCTTCGCTCCGCAACGCCTCGACGCAGCCACGTCCCGTGCTGAGCGACACCTCGCGCTCGGCAGAGGGACCGCCCATCAGGACCACGACGCGGGAGGCAGGTCTGCTCGAACCTGTCACCACCTGAGCCTCTGTCTGCCGCCGGGTCTGGCGCCCGGTCGGCGTTCGTGTTGCCGCCCCCGTCTTTCGCGGGGGTCGTCCGGGCCGCGCGCTCAGCCTTCGCCGGGTGCGCTCTCGCCCTGCACACGCGCCGGTCGCCCGACGCGCATGATTTCCCAGTGTAGCTCTATTCCGCTGTGCTCGAAAACCCTTTTTCGCACCTCCTCGCCCAGCCCCTCGAGCTCGGCCGCCGTGGCGCCGCCGGTGTTGACGAGGAAGTTCGGGTGCTTGGGCGACATCTGCGCGCCGCCGCGCGTGGCGCCGCGCAGGCCCGCGTCGTCGATGACCTTCCAGGCCTTCAGCTCGTGCGTGTCGTCGGCCTGCCCGGTCGAGGAGAACCCGGCCGGGTTGCGGAAGGTGGACCCCGCGCTCCGGTCCTTCACGGGCTGGGTCGCGTCGCGGCGGGCGAGCTGCTCCGCCATGCGCGCCTCGAGGTCGGCCGGATCGCCCGCGGGCGCGCGGAACGTGACGGAGGTGACGACGGCATCGGGCGGCAGGTCGGTCTGGCGGTAGGCGAAGGCGATGTCGCCCTTGCCGAAGGTCCGGCGCGTGCCGTCGCGGAGCACGATCTCCGCCGCCTCGAACCGGTCGGCCACGTAGGTTCCGTAGCAGCCCGCGTTCATCCGCAGCGCGCCGCCGATGGAGCCGGGGATCGTGCGCAGGAAGGTGAGGTCGAGCCCCGCCTCCGCCGCGCGCTTCGCCACCTGCGCGTCGAGCGCGGCCGCCCCCGCGGTAACGCTGTCGCCGTCGATCTCGATGCCGTTGAAGCCGCGCCCGAGGCGGATCACCACGCCCTCGATGCCGCCGTCCCGCACGATCAGGTTCGAGCCCACGCCCATCGCAAAGACCGGCACGGCGGGGTCGAGGCCCGCGAGGAAGGCGGCAAGGTCGTCCGCGTCCGCCGGCTGGAAGAGCCAGTCCGCCGGCCCGCCCACGCGCAGCCATGTCAGCTCGGACAGATCGCGCGCGGGCGTCAGGCGGCCCCGGACGGGCGGAAGAACGGTCTCGGTCTGCGTCATGCGCCGTCTCTAGCCCTTGCGCGGGCGCGCTGCCAGCCCGGCGTCATTTGCCCGGCGTGTCGTGGTCGGGCCGCATCTCCGGCGCCTCCTCGCGCTCGACGCGCACGACGATGCGGCGCATCCGCTCGGCCGCGCGCAGGAGCGGCCAGCGCAGGACCGAGGCCCCGGCGGCGAGACAGATGAGGCCGGGAACCGGGCCGGTCTGCCAGGTGACGTAGCCCAGAAGCGGGATGCCCGTGGCGATCAGCACCCAGGCGGCGGGCCAGTGGAAGCGCTGCGGCGCCATTCCGGCGAGCCCCGCCGCGAGGCCCCAGACGCAGGCCAGCACGATGGAGAGCGGCATCATGCCCTTCCCTCCCTGCCCGGGGCATGCCGGAAGAGGCCCGCGCCGCTCATTCCCCGAACTCCTGCCGTTCCTCGGCCCGGCGCACGATGTGGCCGACGATGCAGCCGATGGCCGAGAAGACCGCGATGAGCACGAAGAGGAACAGGATGATGATGCTGCCGAAGCCCCGGCTCTGCTCGGAGACCGCGATCATGTCGACCCAGACGACGCCGAGCGCGCCCAGTCCGAGCGCGAGCAGCGGCATCCCCCAGCCCCAGCCCGCCCGGCGCAGCCGCACGAACTGGAACGACGCGACGGGAAATGCCAGGAAGAGGACGAGGATCACCAGCTCCATGCGCCCTCCTCCGGGTCGCGCCCGGCCGTGTCGGAGGTCCCGCGCGCCGAGGTGGCGATCAGGGCCGAGACCCCGACGAAGAGCGCCAGAAGCCCGATGACCGGCCCGGTCTCGTAGGTGACGTAGCCCAGAAGCGGGATGCCCGTGGCGATCAGCGCCCAGGCGGCGGGCCAGCGCAAGCGCCGCGGCGCCAAGGCGGCGATCCCCGCCGCAAGGACCCAGAGACAGGCGAGGAGCAGGGACAGCGGCATCATGTCTCTCCCGTGAAGCGGCGCCCGACATGCCGCGCGAGCGCGGCGAGCGGCCGGCGATACATGGACAGGACCGCGAAGAGGACGGCGGCAAGCCAGGGCCAGCCGACCTCCACGCCGACGAAGGCGGCGAGGGGCAGCGCGAGCACGAGGAGCGCGCCGCCCGGCAGATACTGGTAACGCATCGGCAGCATCGCGACGATCGCCGCCGCCAGCACCCAGAGGCAGGCGAGGATCAGCGAGAGCGGCATGGAGCGCCCTCCCCGTGTCGCGCCCGGCCCGTCATCCTGAAACCACCTTCTTCTCGAGGTCCGCGAGCCGCGCGGGCAGCGCGTTGGCCCAGGCCGAGATCGTGCCCGCGCCGAGGCAGACCACGATGTCGCCCGGCCGCGCCTGCTCGCGCACGAGGCGCTCGAGGTCGTCCTCGGAGGTCACGGCGCGCGCGTGGCGGTGGCCGTGGCGGATCAGGCCCTGCACGAGATCGTCGCGCGAAGCGCCGGGGATCGGCTCCTCTCCCGCGGCGTAGACCTCGGAGATGCCGACCACGTCGGCGTCGTTGAAGCAGGCGCAGAACTCCTCGAACAGCGTGGAGAGCCGCGTGTAGCGGTGCGGCTGGTGGACCGCGATGACGCGGGCGCGCGGCGTGTCGGCGACGGCCTGCCGCGCGGCCTTCAGCACCGCCGCGATCTCCACCGGGTGATGGCCGTAATCGTCGATGATGGCGATGCCGCCCACCTCGCCCACGCGGGTGAAGCGCCGGTTCACGCCGCCGAAGCCCGCCAGTGCGTCGCGGATCTCGGAGGTCTTGAGCCCGAGATGGCGCGCGACCGCCACGGCGGCCAGCGCGTTCGACACGTTGTGGTCGCCCGGCATCGGCAGCGAGCAGCCCTCGATCACCTTGTCCTCGGCCTGGAGCGCGATGTCGAAATGCGCGATCCCGCCCTTGTAGCGGAGGTTCACCGCCCGCACGTCGGCCTGCGCGTTGAAGCCGAAGGTCACGACGCGCCGGTCGGTGATGCGGCCCACCAGCGCCTGCACCTCGGGATGATCGGTGCAGCAGACGGCGATCCCGTAGAAGGGGATGTTCGACACGAAGTCGAGGAAGCCCTGCCGGAGACGCTCGATCGAGCCCCAGTGCTCCATGTGCTCGGGGTCGATGTTGGTGACGATGGCGATGGTCGCGGGCAGGCGGTTGAAGGTGCCGTCGCTCTCGTCGGCCTCGACCACCATCCACTCGCCCTGCCCGACCCGCGCGTTCGAGCCGTAGGCGTGGATGATGCCGCCGTTCACCACCGTCGGGTCCATCCCGCCCGCGTCGAGCAGCGTCGCCACCAGCGTCGTCGTCGTCGTCTTCCCGTGCGTGCCCGCCACCGCGATGTTCGAGCGCAGGCGCATCAGCTCGGCCAGCATCTCGGCGCGGCGAACGACCGGCAGGCCGCGCGCGCGGGCGGCGTCGAGTTCGGGGTTGCCGGTCTTGATGGCGGAGGAGATCACCACGACCTCGGCGCCCTCGAGGTTCCCGGCCTTCTGCCCGATGAAGACGCGCGCGCCCAGCTCCTCGAGCCGGGCGGTGATCTTCGAGGGCTTCAGGTCCGAGCCCTGCACCTGGTAGCCGTGGTTCAGCAGCACCTCGGCGATGCCGGACATGCCGATGCCCCCGATGCCCACGAAGTGGATCGGCCCGAGCTGCGTCGGGAGCTTGGTGGCGGCGGCGTTCATGGCTGGTCCTTCCTGCCCTGGCGGGCGAGATCCTCGACGAGCGCGACGAGGCGCTCGGTGGCGTCGGGAACCGAGACCGACAGCGCGGCCTCGGCCATGCGCATCGCGGCGTCGGGTTGGGTGAGCACGGCCTCTATGGTTTCGGCCAGAACCTCGGGCGTCAGGCGGCGCTCGGGGATGAGCACGGCGGCCTCGGCATCGACGGGCCCGCGCGCGTTCGCCGTCTGCTCGTCGCGGATCGCGATTGCAAGCGGAATGTAGATCGCGGGCCGCCCCACCACGCAGATATCCGCGACGGAGGACGCGCCCGAGCGCGCGATGACGAGCTGCGCCTCGGTCAGGCGGCGGGGCATGTCGGTGAAGAAGGGCTCGACTTCGGCCCGGACCTCGAGCCGGGCGTAGGCCTCGGACACGCGCTCGATGTCCTCGGGGCGTGCCTGCTGGGCCACGCGCAGCCGGTCGCGCAGCCGCTCGGGCAGCAGCGCGACGGCGGCGGGCACGGTGTCCGACAGGATGCGCGCGCCCTGGCTGCCGCCGAAGACCAGGAGGCTGAGCGGCCAGTCGCCCGGCGGCATGTAGGGCGCGCCCGCCCGGTCGCGGATCGCGGCGCGGACCGGGTTGCCGGTATGCACGCCCGCGACGCCCGCGGGCAGCACCGTGGGCCAGGTGCCGCAGGCGACGAAATGGACGCGGCGCGCGAAGACGCGGTTGACCCGGCCGAGGACGCCGTTCTGCTCGTGGATCGCGCGCGGCCGCCGGGTGATCCACGCCGCCGCCATGGCGGGAATGGCGGGATAGCCGCCGAAGCCGATCACCACAGCGGGACGCTCGCGCAGCATCCGGAGCGACGCCTGGACGATCCCCGCCGCGATCTGGAAGGGGGCCGCGAGCTTGGCCAGGACCCCGCCCCGCGCGAAGGTCGAGGAGGCGACGCGCCGGATCTCGACCACGTGCGGGAAGCCGCCCGCGTAGCGCGCCCCGCGCGCGTCGGTCGAAAGCGTCACCCGCCAGCCGCGGCGCACCATCGCCTCGGCCAGCGCCTGGGCGGGGAACATGTGCCCGCCCGTGCCGCCCGCGGCGATGATCAGGTGTGGTGCGCCGGTCGTCATTGGGTGGCCGCCCCCGGTCTCAACGGTGCCGCGACAGCAGGATGTCGCCGATCTCGCCCTGCGGACGCGTCCGGGTGAAACACAAGAGCATCCCCACCGCAATGCCCATGGCGATGAGCGAGGAGCCCCCGTAGCTCACGAAGGGAAGGGTCATTCCCTTGGCCGGCAACAATCGCACCGCAACGCCCAGATTGATGAACGCCTGAAGGGCAATCAGGCTGACGATGCCCGTCCCCGCAAGGCGGATGAACGGGTCGCGCTCGCGCATCAGGCGGAAGAAGGCGCGCGTCGCGATCGTCGCGTAGAGCGCGATGATGATGAAGACGAGGACGAGGCCGTATTCCTCGGCCGCCACCGCGATGATGAAGTCGGTATGCGCGTCCGGCAGCGTCCACTTGACCGAGCCCTCGCCGAGGCCCGCCCCGAAGAGCCCGCCGTTCCGGATCGCGTCGGTCGCGAAGCCGAGCTGCGTCGTGGGATCGACCTCGGCCGAGAGGAAGCCGTCGATCCGGCGGGCGAAGTGCTCGGAGCTCTCGTAGGCGACGAAGCCCGCGAAGCCCACGGCCAGCGCGACGCCCACC
Organism: Roseicyclus sp.; assembly: GCF_052168335.1. GTDB lineage: Bacteria > Pseudomonadota > Alphaproteobacteria > Rhodobacterales > Rhodobacteraceae > Roseibacterium. The sequence goes on from NZ_JBQLZP010000194.1 coordinate 14,406, forward strand.
AGGATCGTCATCGGCGCGCCCGCCACGAAGTAGATGACCGACCAGGCGAAGACGATCAGCGCCGCCTGCCCGAAATCCGGCTGCATCGCGAGGAAGGCGACGATCGTGACAGTGACGGCCAGCGAGACCGTCTTGCCCGGCGGGCCTGCGATCTCGGAGCTGGCGGCGATCATCCAGGCGGTGAAGACGACGTAGACCGGCTTGAGAAACTCCGACGGCTGCACCGAGGCGAAGCCCAGCGAGTACCAGCGCACCGCCCCCTGCCCGAAATCCGTGCCGAAGACCGGCAGGAGCATCAGCGCCGCCACCGCGCCGAAGAAGCCGAGGACCGCGAGGCGGCGCACCGTCACGGGCGACATCATCGACACCAGCACCATCACCGCCAGCGCCATGCCGCCGAAGGCGAACTGGCGGATGACGTAGTGGAATGGCTCGAGCCCGTTGCGCTGCGCCAGCGGCGGCGAGGCGGCGAAGCCCAGGAGGATGCCGATCGCGAAGAGCGAGAGGATGCACCCGATCGTGACCCGATCGACCGTCCGCCACCAGCGCGGCAGAACCGCCTCGCCGGACTGCACGACAATCGTGCCATGCGCGATTTCCGTCATGTTGCCTGCCCGGACCTTGCGGCCCCTGTATCTTGTATGCGGCGGTTTCCGCTCGCGTTTCTGCTCGTCCGCCCGGGTTGGCCCCGGATCGGTGAGCGTAAGCATACCCCGAAACGGAGCGCGGGGCCAGCGAAGATGCGCCCGCGCACGCTTCGGATGAACCGTTCGGGGCATCGCACGTTGGCGTCCCATGTCGACCGAGACGCAGAACCGGGTCCTCAGATCCCTCGACGCCGCGACCCGGAGGTCCGTCACGGCCGCCTGCGAGCCCGTGAAGCTCCGCGCGCGGACCGTCCTGAACCGCGCCGGCGAGACGACG
>NZ_JBQLZP010000195.1:0-3882 GCF_052168335.1 Roseicyclus sp.
GGCGGCTCCGCCGGGGCGACGCGGGCGCCGTCGTGGCGCGGGTGGAGATGGCGGAGCTGTCGGCGGAGGCGCGGGCCCGGGCGGCGCGCGAGATCCTGTCGCATCTCGGGTGAGGCCGGGGGACGGATTTGCCGGCAAATCCGGGCCGGAAATGCCGGCATTTCCGGCGCCGCGCGCGGCAGTCGCCCGCCTTCCCCCTTGGCCTTTGCCCCCGCCTTCGGTAGTCCCTCACCCGGACGCGAGAGATGAGGCAGGGACGCCATGGACAAGACCTTCGACGCAGGCGAGGCCGAGGCCCGGATCTACGAAGCCTGGGAGACGGCGGGCGCCTTCCGCGCCGGCGCCAACGCGAAGCCGGGCGCCGAGGCCTTCTCGATCATGATCCCGCCGCCGAACGTCACCGGCGTCCTCCATGTCGGCCATGCCTTCAACAACACGCTGCAGGACGTGCTGACGCGCTGGCACCGGATGCGGGGTTTCGACACGCTCTGGCAGCCGGGCACCGACCACGCGGGCATCGCCACCCAGATGGTCGTCGAGCGCGAACTCGCGAAGGAGGGCAAGTCCCGCCGCGACATGGACCGCGCCGAGTTCCTCTCCCATGTCTGGGCCTGGAAGCAGACTTCGGGCGGCACGATCCGGCGGCAGCTCAAGCGCCTCGGGGCGTCGTGCGACTGGAGCCGCGAGGCCTTCACCATGTCGGGCGCCCCGGGGGCGCCCGCGGGCGAGGAGGGCAACTTCCACGACGCCGTCATCCGCGTCTTCGTCGACATGTACGAGAAGGGCTACATCTACCGCGGCAAGCGGCTGGTGAACTGGGACCCGCATTTCGAGACGGCGATCTCCGATCTCGAGGTCGAGAACACCGACGTGCAGGGGCACATGTGGCACTTCAAGTACCCCCTGGCCGGCGGTGCGACCTACACGTATTTGGAGAAAGATGAAGACGGGAACGTGATCCTCGAGGAGGAGCGCGACTACATCTCCATCGCGACGACGCGGCCCGAGACGATGCTGGGCGACGGGGCGGTGGCGGTGCATCCCTCGGACGCGCGCTATGCGCCGATCGTGGGCATGCTCTGCGAGATCCCGGTGGGCCCGAAGGAGCATCGCCGCCTCATCCCGATCATCACCGACGAGTATCCCGACCCGGCCTTCGGCTCGGGCGCGGTGAAGATCACGGGCGCGCATGACTTCAACGATTACGGCGTCGCGAAGCGCGGCGGCATCCCCTGCTACCGGCTGATGGACGGGCGGGCGCGGATGCGCGAGGACGGGCTGCCCTACGAGGAGGCCGCCGCCGTCGCGCGGGAGGTTGCGGAAGGAACCCGCACGCTCAGCGAGGCGGAGGCCGACCTCCTGAACCTCGTGCCCGGGCACCTGCGCGGGCTCGACCGGTTCGAGGCGCGGAGCCGCGTGGTCGCGGAGATCACCGCCGAGGGGCTCGCCGTGATGACGCGCGCCGACGATCCGCGCCTCGGCAAGGCGGCGGCGAAGTCCGGCGCCGAGGGGGCGGACGCGCGGGTGCCGCTGGTGGAGGAGAAGGTCATCACCCAGCCCTTCGGCGACCGCTCGAAGGTGGTGATCGAGCCGATGCTGACCGACCAGTGGTTCGTCGATACCGCGAAGATCGTGGGCCCCGCGCTGGACGCGGTCCGCGACGGGCGGACCACGATCGTGCCCGAGCAGCACCGCAAGGTCTATTTCCACTGGCTCGAGAACATCGAGCCCTGGACGATCTCGCGCCAGCTCTGGTGGGGGCACCAGATCCCGGTCTGGTACGGCTTCGACCTCGCGGCCCACGGCTATCGCGACGACGAGGGGGACGGCGCGCTCGACGAGGTGGAGATGCTGCGGCTCCTGAACGCGCAGACGCTTCTCGAGGGTGAGGACCGGCACCATTGCGCCGCCGATTTCGAGGCCGTCGCGGGCCGGTTCGCGGACGTGCTCGCGGGCCTGCCGACGCCGCTGAACCATGCGCGTGTGGTCGAGGTGGCCGACCGGCACGCGGCGGCGCACATGCTCGGCGCCTGCCTCGCGCAGTACGAGATCGACCAGGACCCGACGAAGCTGGTCTATCCCGTCTGGCGCGACCCGGACGTGCTCGACACCTGGTTCTCCTCGGGCCTCTGGCCGATCGGCACGCTCGGCTGGCCGCAGGACACGCCCGAGCTGCACCGCTACTTCCCGTCCTCGGTTCTCATTTCGGGCTTCGACATCATCTTCTTCTGGGTCGCCCGGATGATGATGATGCAGCTCGCGGTCGTGGGCGACGTGCCCTTCCGCGATGTCTACGTCCATGCCCTCGTCCGGGACGAGAAGGGGCGGAAGATGTCGAAGTCGATCGGCAACGTGCTCGATCCCCTCGAGCTGATCGACGAGTTCGGGGCGGACGCGGTGCGCTTCACGCTGACCTCGATGGCCGCGATGGGGCGCGACCTCAAGCTCTCGAAGGACCGCATCCAGGGCTACCGCAACTTCGGCACGAAGCTCTGGAACGCGGCGCGCTTCGCCGAGATGAACGAGTGTCGGCCCGTCCCGGGCTTCGACCCCGCCTCCGTGACGCAGACGGTCAACCGGTGGATCGTGGGCGAGACGGCGCGGGCGCGCATGGCGCATGACGAGGCGCTGTCGGCCTACCGTTTCGATGCTGCGGCCAACGGGCTCTACGCCTTCGTCTGGGGCAGGGTCTGCGACTGGTATCTGGAGTTCGCGAAACCCCTCTTCGCCTCGGGCGACGCGGCCGTGATCGCCGAGACGCGGGCGACGATGGCCTGGGTCATCGACCAGTGCCTCATGCTGCTGCACCCCACGATGCCCTTCGTCACCGAGGAGCTCTGGGGCCAGATCGCGGCGCGGGACACGATGCTCGTCCATGCCGACTGGCCGAGCTACGGGGCGGAGCTGATCGACGCGGAAGCCGACCGCGAGATGACCTGGGTCATCGGGCTGATCGAGGAGATCCGCTCGATCCGGGCGCAGATGCACGTGCCGGCGGGGCTGAAGGTGCAGCTTCTCCAGGCGGAGCTGGACCCGGCCGGGGAGCGGGCCTTCGCCCGGAACGCCGCGATGATCGAGCGGCTCGCGCGCCTGTCGGAGGTGACGCGGGTGGACGCGCTGCCCAAGGGGGCGGCGACCGTGGCGGTGGAAGGCGGCGTCTTCGGCCTTCCCATCGCCGACCTGATCGACGTGGGCGAGGAGAAGGCGCGCCTCGAGAAGGTGCTCGAGAAGCTCGGCAAGGAGATCGGCGGGCTGCGCGGGCGGCTGTCGAACCCGAAGTTCGTCGAGAGCGCGCCCGACGAGATCGTGGACGAGACCCGCGAGAACCTCGCGCAGCGCGAGGAGGAGGAGGGCAAGCTGAAGGCCGCTCTCCTGCGGCTCCGGGAGATCGGCTGAGGGGGAGCGCGGTTTCCGCACGGAAACCGGCCCGGAAAACGCAGGTTTTCCGGGCCCGCTCGTGGTAGGCTCCCGCCCCATGACCGACCGATGGGACAGGCTCGCCGAGAGGCAGATGCGAAAGGCGCTCGCCGAGGGGAAGCTCTCGGGGCTCGCGGGCGAGGGCAAACCGTTGCCCGACCGCCCGGAGGAGGCCTACGTCGACGCGGGCGAGGCCGTCGGCTACCGCATCATGCACGAGCACGGCGCGCTGCCGCATGAGATCGAGCTCCGCAAGGCCGTCGAGGCCGCGAAGGCCGACTATGCGGCCGCCGAAGGGGCGGAGGCGAAGCGCCGCGCCATGGCGCGCATCGCCGAGCTGCAGATGAAGCTTTCCATCGCCGAGGAGGCGCGGCGGCGCTTCATGCGATAGCAGCGTCGTTCGGAAAGCGCGTGCGCCCCCACCCCAACCCCCTGCGCGGGGACTTGCGCGGTTCCGCGCAATGC
>NZ_JBQLZP010000196.1:0-2830 GCF_052168335.1 Roseicyclus sp.
ATCCGGTAAAGCCCTGGCAGATGACCTTGGTGTTTTCGTTGACGAGGACTGCCATCGTCTTATCCCTTCACCGCTTTCACGATCTTCTCGGCCGCGTCCGACAGGTTGTCGGCGGCGATCACGTTCAGGCCGGAGGAGCGGATGATCTCCTTGCCCTTCTCGACGTTCGTTCCCTCGAGGCGGACGACCAGCGGCACCTTGAGGCCGACCTCGTTCACCGCCGCGATCACGCCTTCGGCGATGATGTCGCAGCGCATGATGCCGCCGAAGATGTTCACCAGGATGCCCTTCACGTTCGGGTCCGAGGTGATGATCTTGAAGGCCTCGGTCACCTTCTCCTTGGTGGCCGAACCGCCCACGTCGAGGAAATTGGCGGGCTCCGAGCCGTAGAGCTTGATGATGTCCATCGTCGCCATGGCGAGGCCCGCGCCGTTGACCATGCAGCCGATCTCGCCGTCGAGCGCGATGTAGTTGAGGTCGTATTTCGAGGCCTGGAGTTCCTTGGGATCCTCCTCGGTCTCGTCGCGCAGCGCCATGATGTCGGGCTGGCGGTAGAGCGCGTTTCCGTCGAAGCCGAGCTTGGCGTCGAGCACCTTGAGGCTGCCCTCGTCGGTCACGATCAGCGGGTTGATCTCGAGCATCTCCATGTCCTTCTCGACGAAGGCGCGGTAGAGGATACCCATCAGGTTCACGCATTCCTTGACCTGCTTGCCCTCGAGACCGAGGGCGAAGGCGATGCGGCGGCCGTGGAAGGCCTGGTAGCCCGTGACCGGATCGACCGCGAAGGACAGGATCTTCTCGGGCGTGCGGGCGGCCACCTCCTCGATGTCCATGCCGCCTTCCGTCGAGCAGACGAAGGAGATGCGAGAGGAGCCGCGGTCGACGAGGAGCGCGAGGTAGAGCTCGCGCGAGATGCCGGAACCGTCCTCGACATAGACGCGGTTCACCTGCTTGCCCGCGGGCCCGGTCTGGTGCGTCACCAGCGTCCGGCCGAGCATCTTCTTGGCCTCGGCCTCGGCCTCCTCCACCGACTTCGCCAGGCGCACGCCGCCCTTGTCACCGGCGTCGGCCTCCTTGAAGTGGCCCTTGCCGCGGCCGCCGGCGTGGATCTGCGCCTTGACGACCCAGAGAGGCCCGTCGAGCTCGCCGGCCGCCGTCTTCGCCTCTTCCGCGCGAAGAACCACCCGGCCGTCGCTGACCGGGGCGCCGTACTGACGAAGAAGGGCCTTCGCCTGGTATTCATGAATGTTCATGAAACTGTCCCGTCCTTGGTGGTGTTTCGACCCGGATAAGCACAACCCACGAGGGCAATAAAACGGCATTCTGCCGCAGTTGCGGCCTTTCGACGAAAAAAGCGACATTTGTGATCACAGGCTCAAAACGTGTGATCACAAATGATGGGGGTCAGAGGTATGCAACGGTATGCCGAAACCGCGATCGGCGCGACTCAGCCGCCTCCCGCCGTCTGACGGCAGCTTGTTCCGGAACCCTCTCCCCCGTTTCGCGTTCGTACGATGGATGACACACAGCGTACGGAGTGGATGCAGATGGCCGATCAAGGCGGCGGCAACAGGGACATGAAACTCATCGGACTGGGGCTGCTCGCGGCGGTCGGCTGGGTCATCGCGATCTGGTCGCTCGTCAACTCCGGCACCGTCGAGGACCGCCTCGCGCAGGTGGAACTGGACCTCCAGGAACAGCGCGAGACCTCCGGCAGCCTCGACGAGATGCGCACGCGCATCGGCGAACTCGAGCCCGAGTTGCAGGCGCTCGAGGGCGAGCAGACGGCCTTGCAGGAAACCGTCTCGGGCCTCGAGGGCGAGCGCACGCGCCTGACGGAAGAGACCGCGACGCTGTCGGCGCAGGTGGAGGAGTCGCAGGCGCAGCTCGCGCGGCTCGAGGAGGAGGTGGCGCCGCTGCGCGACGAGATCGACACGCATGCGACGCGGCTGAACGACCTCGAGACGGCCATCGAGACCTCCGAGCAGCGCCTCGCCGATACCGACGAGAGGCTCGACGCGGCCCTCGCCCGCGAGGAGGAGGTGCGCACCAACCTCGCCGCACTGGAGGAGGAGGCCGCGTCCGTAACGCAGCAGGTGTCGGAGGCGGAGTCGCGCCTTTCGGACCTCCGCGAGGAGGAGAACCGCCTGCGCGAGGAGGCCGACCGGCTGACCGGCGAGCGCGACATGGCGCAGGAGGAATTACGGCAGCTCCGGCAGGAGATCGCCACGGCGGAGGAGCAGCTTTCGCAGATCCGCGCGGCGGTGGCCGCCGCCGAGGAGCAGCGCGCGTCGCTCCACTCGATCCTGACCGCGCTGACCGAGGAGACCGAGAGCACCGCCACGCGCCTGAACGAGTTGCAGACCGCGCTCGCCTCGGAGGAGGCGACGATCGTGGAGTCGGGTCAGGACACCAACGCGAGCGGCGACGGCTCGGATCGGAGCGGCGATGCGTCGGCCGGGGGTTCCGGCTCGGATCAAGGCGACAACGCGTCCGATCAGGGCTCGAGCGAAGCCGGAGAAGGGACTGCCCAGGAAGACGCCTCGGGCTCGACCGGCGAGGACCAGCGCGAAGGCCAGCCGACCACCGCCGCCGCAGGCCAGCAGAGCGGCACGGAGGACGGCGGCCAGGGCATCCCGCTGCGCATCGACAGCTCGGGGCGGGCCGTCACGGGGGAGACACAGTAGCGCCGGGGCTCAGCCCGGTGTGCCCGCCCGCGCCGCGATCTGGAGCATGAGGCGCGCCGCCAGCGCCATGTCCTGGACCGACACGAACTCGAGCGGGCCGTGCACGTTCTGCATCCCCGTGAAGAGGTTCGGGCAGGGCACCC
>NZ_JBQLZP010000197.1:0-6518 GCF_052168335.1 Roseicyclus sp.
CCAGCGCCTTGGCCACCTCGGTCTTGCCGACGCCGGCCGGCCCCTCGAGCAGGAGCGGCCGGCCGAGCGCCACCGCCAGGTGCAGCGCCATGGCGAGCCTGTCGTCGGCGACATAGCCCTGACGGGCCAGTTCGGCTTTCACGTCGCGATGCGTCATGCCGGTCGGGGGGCGCCGCGCAGGCCCGCGCGGCGCCCCAGTCCTGTCTCGGCCCCGGTCTCAGCCATGAAGGCCGAGGCGGTTCGCGGTCTTCCACACGCGCCAGTGGTCGTGCGGCATGTGCGTCTGCGTCAGCCCGAAGGGCCGGAACGCATCGTGGACGGCGTTCGAGAAGCAGGGCACGCCGCCGACGTTCGGGCTTTCGCCCACGCCCTTGGCGCCGATCGGGTGATGCGGGCTGGGCGTGACGGTGTGGTCGGTCGTGTAGTGCGGCGTCTCCCAGGCGGTCGGCACGAAGAAGTCCATCAGCGTGCCCGTCTTGACGTTGCCGAGTTCGTCATAGGCGATCTCCTGCCCCATCGCGATGGCCAGCGCCTCGGTCAGGCCGCCATGGACCTGCCCCTCGATGATCATCGGGTTGATCCGTGTGCCGCAGTCGTCGAGCGCGTAGAAGGAGCGGTTGTCGACCTCGCCCGTGTCCACGTCCACGTCGAGAACGCAGATGTAGGCGCCGAAGGGATAGGTCATGTTCGGCGGGTCGTAGTAGCTGACCGCCTCGAGCCCCGGCTCCAGCCCCGGAATGGCCTGGTTGTAGGCGGCGAAGGCGATCTCCTTCATCGTCTTGAACCGCTCCGGCGCGCCCTTGACCACGAAGCGGTCGACGTCGAACTCCACGTCGTCGTCATGGACCTCGAGGAGGTAGGCCGCGATCATCTGCGCCTTCGCCCGGATCTTGCGCGCGGCCATCGCCGTCGCCGCGCCCGCCACGGGGGTCGAGCGCGAGCCGTAGGTGCCGAGGCCGTAGGGCGCCGTGTCGGTGTCCCCCTCCTCGAGCGTGATGTCGTCCGCGGGCAGGCCGATCTCGGAGGCGATGATCTGCGCGAAGGTCGTGGCGTGGCCCTGCCCCTGGCTGATCGTGCCGAGCCGCGCGATGGCCGAGCCCGTGGGATGGATGCGGATCTCGCACGAGTCGAACATGCCGAGCCCGAGGATGTCGCAGTTCTTGACCGGCCCCGCGCCCACGATCTCGGTGAAGTGGGTGAGGCCGATGCCCATGAGCTTGCGGGTCTTGCCGGCCTTGAAGTCCTCGACCCGCTGCGCCTGCTCCTTGCGCAGCCCGTCGTAGCCCACCGCGTTCAGCGCCTTGTCCCAGGCGGTGTGGTAGTCGCCCGAGTCGTATTCCCAGCCGAGCGCCGACTGGTAGGGAAACTGCTCCTTCCGGATGAAGTTTATCCGGCGCAGTTCGGCCGCGTCCATGTCGAGCTTGATGGCGAGGATCTCGATCATGCGCTCGATGAAGTAGGCGGCCTCCGTCACCCGGAACGAGCAGCGGTAGGCCACGCCCCCCGGCGCCTTGTTGGTGTAGACGCCGTCGACCGCGAGATAGGCGGTCGGGATGTCGTAGGACCCGGTGCAGATGTTCATGAAGCCCGCCGGGAACTTCGTGGGGTCGGCGCAGGCGTCGAAACCGCCGTGATCGGCCGTCGTGTGGCACCAGAGGCCGGTGATCCGGCCGTCCTTCGTGGCCGCGATCTTGCCGTGCATCCAGTAGTCCCGGGCGAAGGCCGTGGACATCAGGTTCTCCATCCGGTCCTCGACCCACTTCACCGGCTTGCCGGTGACGATGGAGGCCACGACCGAGCAGACGTAGCCCGGGTAGGCGCCCACCTTGTTGCCGAAGCCGCCGCCGATGTCGGGGCTGATGATGCGGATGTTGTGCTCGGCGATGCCCGAGATGAGCGACACGACCGTGCGGATCGCGTGCGGCGCCTGGAAGGTGCCCCAGACGGTCAGCTTGCCCGTGACCTTGTCCATCGAGGCCACGCAGCCGCAGGTCTCGAGCGGGCAGGGATGGGTGCGGTGGTAGTAGACCATCTCCTCGGCCACCACGTCGGCGCCGGCGAGGACGGCCTCGGTCGCCTCCTTGTCGCCCTGTTCCCAGGTGAAGATGTGGTTGTGGTGCTTCCTGGGCCCGTGGGCGCCGGTCATCTTGCCCTCGAGATCCTCGCGCAGGACCGGGGCGTCGGGCTCGAGCGCCTTGAACGGATCGACGACGACCGGAAGCTCCTCGTATTCGACCTGCACGAGTTCCACGGCGTCGGCGGCCACGTAGCGGTCCTTGGCGACGACGTAGGCCACCTCCTGCCCCTGGAACAGCACCTTGCCGTCGGCGAGCACCATCTGCTTGTCGCCCGCGAGCGTCGGCATCCAGTGCAGGCCGAGCGGCGCGAGGTCGGCCGCCGTCAGCACCGCGACGACGCCCGGCAGCGCCATCGCCGCCGAGGTGTCGATCGAGACGACGCGCGCATGCGCATAGGGCGAGCGGACGAAGTCGCCGAAGAGCATCCCCGCCATCTGGATGTCGTCGACGTAGTTGCCCTTGCCCTGGGTGAAGCGCACGTCCTCGACGCGCTTGCGTGCGCAGCCCATGCCCTTCAGCTTGGCCGAACGCTCCTCGGGGGTTTCCACCGTGTCCTTCATTCCGCGGCCTCCACTTTCTTGCCTTGTCCTACCGCTTCGCTGCTCGAGGACGTTCCGTTCAGCATGTCGGCCGAGGCGAGGATCGCCTTGACGATGTTCTGATAGCCGGTGCAGCGGCAGAGGTTGCCGGCCATGCCGAAGCGGACCTCCTCCTCGGTGGGGGTCGGGTTCTCCTGGAGGAGGCGGTGCGCCCGCGTGATCATGCCCGGCGTGCAGTAGCCGCACTGAAGGCCGTGATGCTCGCGGAACATCTCCTGGATGACGCCGAGCGAGCCGTCGGGGTTCACGAGGCCCTCGACGGTGGTGATCTCGGCGCCCGCGGCCTGCGCGACGAAGACCGTGCAGGACTTCACCGAGCGGCCGTTCATGTCGACCGTGCAGGCCCCGCAATGCGAGGTCTCGCAGCCGATATGCGGCCCCCGGATGCCGAGCTGCTCGCGCAGCGTGTGGATCAGAAGCTCGCGGGGTTCGGCGAGGATGTCGTGCGTCTCGCCGTTGACGGTGATCTGGTAATGCTGCTTGCCCATGGCTGGCATCCTTTCGGGGATCAGGCGCGCGACACCGCGCGCGCGATGGCGCGGCGGATGATGACGCCCGCGACGTGGCGCTTGAACTCGACGGGTCCGCGGTTGTCCGGGCTCGGGTCGATGGCGGCGAGCGCGGCCTTCACGGCGGCGTCGATGTCGGAGGGGCCGCAGGCCGTGCCGACGAGGGCCTCCGCCGCTTCCGCCGACCACACCGGCGTGTCGGAGAGGTTGGTCATCGCGACCGAGGCCATGGCGCAGGCGCCGCCCTCCATCCGGACCATCGCGGCGCAGGCGGCGGTGGCGTAGTCGCCGATCTTCCGCTTCTGCTTCTCGTAGGCGTAGCCGGTGCCGGGCGCGGGGCGCGGAATGCGGATGCGCACGAGGATCTCCTCGTCCGCCCGCGCGGTGAAGAAGGCCGACTCGTAGAACTCGCGCGCCTTCACGCTGCGGGCGCCGTCCGGCCCCTCGAGGTCGAAGGAGGCGTCGAGGCACTGCATCAGCCCCGGCATGTCGTTGCCCGGATCGCCGTTGGCCACGTTGCCGCCGACCGTGCCCATGTAGCGCACCTGCGGATCGGCGATCTGGAGCGCGGCCTCGCGCAGGATCGGCGCGGCCTCGGCGAGGCCGTCATGGGCGATCAGCTCGTGCTGCGTGACCATCGCGCCGAGCGTGATCTCGCCGCCGTCGATACTGATGCCGCGCAGGACCGGGATGTCCTGGAGGTCGACCAGATGCGACAGGTCCGCCATGCGGAGCTTCATCATCGGAATGAGGCTGTGGCCGCCCGCGACGACGCGCGCGCCGTCGCCATGGGCCGTCAGGATCGCGACCGCCGACGCGATGTCGGCCGGCCGGTGGTACTCGAACCCGGCTGGTATCATGTGATGTGTCCTCCCTGCGGCCGCTTGTCGCGGCCCTCCCGCAGCGACGATGGTGCCGGCGCCGCAGGACCGCCATGGGCCCGGCACGAAAGACGCGGTCCGGCGCACGAAATGCGAAATGCCCGCACGAACGTCGCGGATCAGACGCCGAGCGCCTCGCGCACCGCGCCGAGGCGCGAGCGGCTGACCGGCACCTTCAGGCGCGGATCGACCTCGGCGAAGTAGAGGGCGCCGGTGTCCTTCAGCCGCTCGAAGCTCGAGACATGGGAGGGATTGATCAGGTAGCTGCGATGCACCCGCACGAAGCCCGACCCTTCCAGCCGCGCCGCCGCCTCGGTGATCGACCAGGGACAGAAGAGCCGCGCGCCGTTCGTGTAGAGGAGCGTATAGTGCCCCTCTGCCCGGATCGCGGCGATCGTCGCACGGCCGGCGAAGAGCGTGCGGCCGTCCTTCTCGTAGGGGATGCCGGGCGCGGCGGCGAGCGGCGCCTCGGCCAGAGGCTCCTCGACCGGCAAGACGGACGGCGCCGCGCCCACAAGCGCAGGCACGGGCTGCGCCTCCGGCCCGCCGAAGAAGGTCACGCCCGTCAGCAGGAAGGCGGCGCAGATCAGGAAGGCCGAGACCGCGACCCCCATCGCCAGCGCCTGGTTGCCGAGCACGGGCCCCGCCGCCGCCGCACCCCCCGGCGTCAGCACGAAGCCGGTCTGAAGGATGGCGAAGAAGTGCATCGTCACGACCGCCATCCCGAAGCAGACGGTGCCGAACAGGATGTTGCGCCGCGTCCGCCGGTCGTAGGCGACCCAGACCGCGAGGATCGACAGCGCAACGGCCGCGATGGTGGAGAGGATATAGTCGCCGATGCCGTTCACCGGGCGGCAGACCTCCATTCCCAGCATCCCCACGAAGTGCATCGCCGCGATGCCGACGCCGAGGACCGCACCGGCGGCCACCATCACCCGCGGCGTCCGCTGCCGGAAATGCAGGAGGAGGAGCGCGACACCCGCCATCAGGATCGCGATCAGCGCCGAGAGCAGCGTGACGAGCGCGTCGTAGTAGAACGGAAAGGGCAGTTGCATGCCCAGCATGGCGACGAAATGCATCGACCAGATGCCCCCGCCGAGCGCGACCGCCGACATGGCGAGCACGGCCTTGCGCTGGCCGACGGGGCGGGCCGAGGCGCCGTGGGTCAGCGACAGGCCCGTGAAGCCCGCCATCATCGCCACGGCGATCGAGGCCAGCACCAGCCAGGGATTGTGCGCGACGTCGAGCAGCGGACGGTCTCCTCCCAAAGGCGTCCTCAGGTCGGGGAACCTAGCACCCGCGCCCCGGCCCGGCCAGTGGGCCTCAGCCCTCCGCCGTCATCTCGGAGAGCAGCCAGTCGCGGAAGAGGGCCGCCTCGGGGCGTGGCGCGTCGCGGGCGGGGAGCACGACGTAATGCGCCTGGTCGTGCGCGAGCGCGAGATCGGCGCGAACGCGGATGCCGCCCCTGCGCGCGAAGGCGGATGCGAGGTCCGGCGCGATCAGCCCGACGCCGAGGCCGCTCGCCACCATCTCGAGGGCCGCGAGCGAGGAGTCGACGCTGACACCGCGCCCGATCTCGCCACGCGGCAGGCCCATGGCGTCGGCGAAGGCGTCCCAGAAGCTGTCGCAGCCGATGATGTGGATGGCGCCCCCGGCGAGGCGCGGGCGCAGCCCCTCGAGCGGGTCCGGGCCGAGGTCCATGTCGGCGGGACAGACGAGCACCGAGCCCGGCGCGGTCAGGCGGCGGACGTCGCCCGCGGGCCAGCGCCCGTCGCCGTAGCGGATGTCGATGTCGATGCTCTCCTCCGCCGCCGTCTCGGCCCAGGTCGCGCTACAGAGACGGATCTGCACCCGCGGATGCGCGGCGCGGAAGCGGTGGAGGCGCGGCGCGATGCAGAGCACCGAGAAGCTCGGCGGCGCGCGCACCACGAGGGGCCGTCCGCCCGCGACGCCGAAGAGGCCCGCGGTCGCGCCCGCAAGATCGTCGAAGGCCCGGCGGACCGACGGCAGGTAGGACAGGCCGAGCTCGGTCAGCTCGACCCCGCGCGGCAGGCGGTGGAAGAGCGGATGGCCGATCCGCGCCTCGAGCGCGCGGATCTGCTGGCTGACGGCGGCGGGCGTCAGGCCCAGCTCGGCCCCGGCCGCGGTGAAGCCGCCGAGGCGGGCCGCGGCCTCGAACGTCCTGAGCCAGGCCGGCGGCGGCAGGTTGCGCATGGATGACCCCGTTTCACTGATGCCTTTCCCGGAGTTTCCATTGTTTGTGCAGGGTCAACAAGCCTGCAATCCTCGCGCGACGGGAGGCGCCGGTGGATATCTGGGACTATATCATCGTGGGCGCGGGCTCGGCGGGTTGCGTGCTCGCCGAACGGCTCAGCGCCGACGGGCGCGCGCGGGTGCTCGTGCTCGAGGCCGGCGGCACCGACCGGCGCCCCGAGATCCGCGTGCCCATCG
>NZ_JBQLZP010000198.1:0-25955 GCF_052168335.1 Roseicyclus sp.
CGCACGGGCAGGGCGGCGGCGGCGTCCTGCACCCACCACAGGCCCTCGGCGAAGCCCGGCAGCGCCGAGACCTGCGCGGGACCGGCGATGCGCAGGCTGCCCGTCGGCAGAAGCTCGGCGCCGTCGATGGAGACGCCGGGGCCGCGGGGCGTCAGGTCCAGCGCCGCGCCGCGTTCGTGCGCGGCCTCGATGGCGCGGAGCACGGGCTCGCCCCAGGTCTTGCGGACGGGCCCGGCGACCCAACCCGGCAGCCGCTGCGGCGCGTGGTCGGCCCAGAGCGCGGGGCCGCCCTCGGCGATGCGGCGGAGGACGGCGTTCACCATGCCCGAGGCGCGCGCGGTGCGCTGGCCGCTCGCGCGGGCGAGGGTGACGGCGGCGTTGACGACGCCGTGCGGCTCCTCCCCCGCGATCAGGAGCTCGGCCGCCCCGAGGCGGAGGATCATGCGAACCGCCGGTGGGGGGGTGCGCTCGACGAAGGCGGCGATCACCCGGTCGAGGGGCCCCAAATGGCGCAGCACGATGTCCGCGAGCCGTCCGGCGCGCGCCGCTTCTGCGGGGTCGAGGCCCGCCCCGGCGGGCGCGTGGCTCAGCATCCTGCGATGGGTGAGCACCTGATCGAGCGCGCGCAGGGCGGCGTGCCGTGCCGCGAGGCTCCGGTCGGCAAGCGGCAGGCCGGTCCGCGAGAGGCCGCGCGACCGCTGGCGGGGCACCTTTCGCTCTGGGCGTTTCGGGTCTTCGGCCATGTCGCCCGAACCCTCCTTCTTGCTCGGCGGACGCCCGGGCGTATATCAGGCGGAGGCCGCGAACAACCCGGAGGGCCCAGCTCCATGTCCGACACGGACCGCGACATCTCGCATCTCCCGCCCGAGGCGCAGCGTGCGCTGGCCGAAGCGGAGGAGCGGCGGAGAAAGGCGAAGGCGCTCGACCTGCCGACGGAGCTCGGCGGCCGCGACGGCCCCGAGCCCGTGCGCTACGGCGACTGGGAGAAGAAGGGGATCGCGATCGACTTCTGACGCTATTGCAGCGTCAGGTCCGCGTAGATGCCCGTGCCCTGATCCGTGGTGAAACGCAGCGTCTCGCCGTTCACCTGCACGAGTTGGCAGTTGAAGCCGAGATCCTCGTTCCCCCAGAAGAGGTCGCGGCAGAAGAAACCGCCGTCCCAGTCCCATTGGCCCGTCACCGGCGTCCCGAAGGCGCGGCCCTCGATCCGGCCGTTCGGCATGACGGTCAGCCGGATGCCGAAGCGGCGCAGTTCGCGCCCCTCGACGAGCGAGACGAAGGTGTCCTCGGAGGCGACCACCGCGAAGGCTTCGGCCTGCGCGGTGTCGGCGCCGGCGAGACAGGCGCAGGTGGCCGCGACAAGCGCGGGCGCTCTTGTGATGTCGAGAAGCATCGTCCCGGACCCATGGGTTGCTGCGGCGTTCCGTCGCGAGAGATAGCGGAACCTTCGCGCCGTTCAATAACGCCTTCGTGACTGCGTCAGCCGAGGCCGAGAACGCTCGCCATCGAGTAGTGGCCGGGCGCCTTGCCCTGACCCCAGAGCGCGGCCCTGAGCGCGCCGCGCGCGAAGATCGCCCGGTCGGTCGCGATGTGGCTGAGGACGATCCGCTCGCCGGGGCCCGCGAAGATCACGTCGTGCTCGCCGACGATGTCGCCGCCGCGCACCGCAGAAAAGCCGATGGCGCCCTCCTTCCGAGCGCCGGTGATGCCGTCGCGGCCCCGGTCGGCGACATCGGCCAGGGGCACGCCGCGCCCCTCGGCGGCGGCCTCGCCCAGCATCAGCGCGGTGCCGGAGGGCGCGTCGACCTTGTGGCGGTGGTGCTTCTCGACGATCTCGATGTCGAACTCCGCGTCGAGGGCGGCGGCGACCTGTCGGGCGAGCCGGGTCAGGAGGTTGACGCCGAGGCTCATGTTGCCCGCCCGCACGATGGTCGCGTGCCGTGCGGCGGCGTCGAGGCGCGCGATGTCCGCCTCCGACAGGCCCGTGGTCCCGATGACGTGGACGCAGCGCGCCTGCGCCGTCAGTTCGGCGTGGGCGACGGTCGCCTCCGGCGAGGTGAAGTCGATGACCGCCTGCGCCTTGACGATGGCGTCCAGCGGGTCGGACATCACCGGCACGCCCATGCGCCCGCGCCCCAGCGCCTCGCCCAGGTCCTTCCCGATCCAGTCGTGGCCCGGCCGCTCGGTCACCGCGACGAGGCGGGCGCGGTCGCTCTCGGTCACGGTGTCGATCAGCATCCGGCCCATGCGGCCGGACGCGCCCATCACCGCGATCCCCACCTTTTCGCCCATCTTCGCCTCCGTCCTCTGCCGCTCCGCTCCTAGCGGATGCGTGGCCGGCGGGAAAGCGGTCGCTTGCGGCAGGGGCGCGCATGACTTACCTCCCGAAGGCAAGGAGTCAGGGCAGATGGCGAAGAACAGGCATCACGACGGAGCGGGCCCCTCGCAGCGGCAGCTCCGGGTCGGCGAACTCATCCGCCGCACACTGTCGGGCGTGCTGGCGCGCGGCGACGTGCACGATCCCGAGCTCAACGCCATGTCGATCACGGTCGGAGAGGTCAGGACCTCGCCCGACCTCAAGGTCGCAACGGTCTACGTCATGCCGCTGGGCGGCGGCGCGCGGGACGAGGCCATCCAGGCGCTCAAGCGCAACCGGGGCGAGCTGCGCCGCGCGATCATGCAGGACATGACGCTGAAATACGCGCCGGACCTGCGCTTCGTCATCGACGAGACCTTCGACCGGATGGACGAGACGCGGCGCCTCTTCTCGGACGAGCGCGTGCGCCGCGACCTTGAGCGCCGCGCCGACGGGGACGACGAGGGATGATCCGCGCCGTGCTCCTGGGGCTCGGCGTCCTCGCGGCGGCCGGGTCGGGGCACGCCGCCTGCGAGCGCGTCCGCTTCGATGGCGCGGCCTTCACCGCCTGCCGCATCGACATGGAGCGCGACGACGTGCGGCTCTTCCTGCGCAACGGCGATGGCGAGATCTACGGCACCTTCTCGCGCGTCGAGGCGGGGCTTCCGGCGGGCTATCGCCTCGGCTTCGCGATGAATGCGGGGATGTTTCACCAGGACCTGAGCCCGGTCGGCCTCTACATCGAGAATGGCGCCGAGGCGCGCGGCATCGTCACCCGCGACGGTCCCGGCAACTTCGGCCTCCTGCCCAACGGCGTCCTGTGCATCGGCGAGCGCCGGGCGCGCGTGATCGAGAGCCGGACCTTCGCCGAAGACCCTCCGGACTGCCGGTTCGCCACCCAGTCGGGGCCGATGCTGGTGATCGGGGGCGACCTGCATCCACGCTTCATCCCCGGCGGCACCAGCCTGAACATCCGCAACGGCGTCGGCGTCACGGCGGACGGGCGCGAGATGATCCTCGCCATCTCGGACGAGCCGGTGAACTTCCACCACTTCGCGCGGCTCTTCCGCGACGGGTTCGGGACGCCGGACGCGCTCTATCTCGACGGGCGGGTGTCGCGGCTGCACGCGCCCGACATCGGGCGTTCGGACATCGGTTTTCCGCTCGGGCCGATCATCGGCACGGTGGTGCCCGAGGCCGCGCCGGTTGACGGCGCGGGCGGCGGCGGCTAGCAGGGCGCCTTCCTCGACAGGGCCGACCGGCAAGGGTGAGACATGGGGCGCAGGCGCAAGGGACGCGAGGTATCCGGCTGGGTGTTGATCGACAAGCCGGCGGGCATCACCTCCACCTCCGTGGTAAACAAGGTGCGCTGGGCCTTCGACGCGAAGAAGGCGGGGCACGCGGGCACGCTCGACCCCGACGCGACGGGCCTCCTTCCGGTGGCGCTGGGCGAAGCGACGAAGACCATCGCCTATCTCGGCGACGCGCTGAAGGGCTATGACTTCACCTTGCGCTGGGGCGCGCAGACGACCACGGACGACGCCGCCGGTTCCGTCATCGAGACCTCCGACGCCCGACCGACCGACGCCGAGATCGAGGCCGCCCTTCCCGCGTTCACCGGCGACATCCGTCAGGTGCCGCCGCAGTTCTCGGCGGTGAAGGTCGATGGCGAGCGCGCCTACGACATCGCACGGGGCGGCGAGACGATGGAGCTTCAGGCCCGCGACCTCTACGTGGACGAGCTGACGCTCCTGTCCCGGTCCGATCCCGACCACGCGGACCTGCGCTTCGTCTGCGGCTCGGGCGGCTACGTCCGGTCGATCGCGCGCGATCTCGGGCGAGCGCTCGGCTGTCTCGGGCATGTCGCCGCGCTCCGCCGCACCTGGGTCGGGCCCTTCGACCTCGACGAGGCCGTGTCCCTCGACGAGATCGAGCGGTTGGCGCGGACGGAGGAGATCGACGCGCTCCTCGGGCCGGTCTCGCTCGCGCTGTCCGACCTGCCCGAGCTGAAGGCGAGCCCCGAGGGCGCGGCCCGGCTCAGGAACGGCAATCCGGGGCATGTCCTGCCCGGGCCGGTCGAGTACGGCGACCTCGCCTGGGCCTCCTTCGACGGTCAGCCGCTCGCCATCGGGCGTTTCCGCGCGGGCGAGTTGCACCCCGAGCGGGTCTTCAACCTCTGAGCGCGTGGCACCCGATGCCTTTTCCCCCGCGCCGCGCCGCGCCATAACGCGCGCATGATTGTGCGGCATCACCAGAAGGGCGACGCGGCCAGCGTCGCGGAATACTCCGACTGCGAGCGGTATCGCTACACGCTGACCCGCGTGTGGGAGCCGGACGGCGCGCGTGCCCTCTTCATCATGCTGAACCCCTCGACGGCGACCGAGGTGCAGAACGACCCCACGGTCGAGCGCTGCGAGCGGCGGGCGCGGGCGCTGGGCTTCGGCGCGTTCCGCGTGCTCAACATCTTCGCCTGGCGGGCGACGGACCCGCGCGACATGCGCGCCGCTCCCGACCCGGTGGGGCCGCTGAACGACCGCGCCATCCTCGACAGCCTCGCCTGGGCCGACCGCGTGATCTGCGCCTGGGGCACGCATGGCGCGCATCTCGACCGGGGGCGCGCGGTGGAACGCCTGCTGCGCGGGGCGGGGGCGGACCTGCACCATCTCGGCCTCTCGAAGGCGGGGCATCCGAAGCATCCGCTCTACATCGGCTACACCGTGCAGCCCGAGGCCTGGCCGCCCGCCTGTTGACCCGCCGCCGCCGCCGGGGCACCGTTCGGCGAGACGCGGAGGGGCCCATGGCGATCGAGGGATTCCGGCAGGATTTCGTGGAGACGAACGGCATCCGCCTGTCCGCGCATCGCGGCGGTGCGGGGGCGCCGCTGATCCTGCTCCACGGCTATCCGCAGACGCACATGGCCTGGAGCCGGGTCGCGCCCGGGTTCGCCCGCCACTTCGACGTGATCGTCCCGGACCTGCGCGGCTATGGCGAGAGCGACGCGCCGCCGGACGACGCGGACCACACGACCTATTCCAAGCGCGAGATGGCGCGGGACATCGTCGGGCTGATGGACTCGCTCGGGATCGGGCGGGCGCATGTGCTCGGGCACGACCGGGGCGCGCGGGTCGCCTACCGCCTCGCGCTCGACCATCCGGGGCGGGTGGCGCGGCTCGGCATCCTCGAGGTGGTGCCGACCGGCGACTTCTGGGCGGCGTGGAGCGCGGAACTGGGGCTCAAGGCCTATCACTGGACCTTTCTCGCGCAGCCCGCGCCGCTGCCCGAAAGGATGATCCTCGCCGACGGGCGGGCCTATGTCGACTGGACCCTGGCGAGCTGGACGAGGGCGGGCGACCTGTCGCCCTTCGCGGATGCGGCGCTCGCCTCCTACCGCGCGCAGTTCGACGTTCCTGCGCGCGTCGCCGCCATGTGCGCCGATTATCGCGCCGGGGCCACTGTGGACCGCGCGCTGGACGAGGCCGACAGAGCTGCGGGACGCAGGATCGGCGCGCCCCTGCGCTTCGCCTGGGCGGAGGCGGGCTTCCCGGCGGGGACGGGCGACCCCCTCGGCCTCTGGCGCGGCTGGGCGGAAGCGGTCGATGGCGCCGTGATCCCCGGCATCGGGCATTTCGCGATGGAGGAGGCGCCCGAGGCCGTCCTCGAGACCTTCCTGCCGCATTTCCTCGCGACCTAGGGGACGGCCCGGAGATCGATCGACGCGGGGTCGAGGCCGGGAACCCCGGCGATGTGCAGCACCGGCGTTCCGTCGAGCGTGATGCTCGAGCCGCTGCCCGCCGCGTAGGCGATGACGCCGATCTCCGGGTCGGGCGTGACCGACGGATCGTAGATGAGCTCGATCCGGTCGGTCGTCGGGTCGAAATCGGTGACGAGGCCGGGCGATGCCGCGGAGGCCACGTATTCGCCCGCGATGAAGAGGTCGGAGCCTGCGCCGCCCGAGACCGTGTCCATCGCGCCGACCATGATGCTGTCGTCCCCGTCGCCGCCGCGGATCAGGTCGCCGGCGTCGATGTCGGTTCCGTCCACGAGGAAGGTGCCGTCGATCACGTCGTCGCCCGGTCCGCCGAGGAGCGTGTCGGCACCCGTGCCGCCCTGCAGGCCGTCATCGCCCGCGCCGCCGACGAGCAGGTCGTCGCCCTCGCCACCGAAGAGCAGGTCGTCGCCCATGTCGCCCCGCAGCGTGTCGTCGCCTTCCCCGCCGTCGAGGTAGTCCGCCCACGCGCCGCCCGAGAGCACGTCGTCGCCCGCATCACCGTGCAGTTCGTCGCGGCCGCCTCCGCCCGAGAGCGTGTCTGCGCCTTCGCTGCCGAAGATCGCTTCGCCGGACTCGCCGCCCGAGACCTCGTCGCCGCCTGGTCCCGCGGTGAGCGCATCGCGGCTTCCGGTGGCCAGCGCGTCCTGCATCGCGAGGCGGCCGGCCGCGGCGTCCCCCGGATCGCCGCCGTCGAGGAGGAAGTTCAACGGTTGAGGCGCCTGGTCCGGATCGTCTTCCGGCGGGTTCATGACCACGTCGATGCGTTCGCAGGTCAATCTGGTCGCCCTGAGAACGAGCGAGACGGGAACTCCGTCCGCCTCGACCAGGGCATTGCCGGGGCTGGCCTCGAGATTGACGGTGATGAAGGGGGCCTCCTCCGGCGTCCCGGTGAAGTCGAGCACCAGCCGGTCGGTCTCCGGGTCGAAGTCGCGGACGAGCGGGATCTCGAGCCAGTCGTCGAGCGTCACGGTCTCGTGGACGTCGAGCATGTCGGGATCGTCGAGGATGCACTCTTCGCAGGGCACGGCGTCTTCGTGGGTGTCCGGTCCGAAAAGGAACTCGTCGAGCAGGTCCGTCGAGCCGCCCTCAGTGTCCAACACGAGATCGAAATCCTGCTCCGCGCAGTCGCATCCGGAGGACGCGCCGTCCGGGTCGTCATCGTCGTTGTCGTGCCCCGACAGCAGACCGCCTATAGCGGCCCCCATCAGGAGCAATCCCAGCAATCCTCCAGCGGCAAGCATTGCTTTCCCCTCGTTCGCAAGACGTCGTCAGGCACCCTCGCCGCGACGTGGCGCAGGGCGGTGCATGCCTTCTGACGATGCGAACCCGGGTCGACGCGGGCAGCTGCGACACTGCCGGTCTCCTGAGCAACTATCTCTCTAGCCGATCGGGGTTGCGCAAACCTGAACGACGCCCCTCCGGTTCCGGCGCATTCAAGACGAATGCCTGGCGCACCAGCGCGGCACGCGGGGCTTTCCAAGCAGGCCCGGATGCGCTATGCGCCGCCATCCGCGACGGACATGGGTTCGTGCGGTCAATCCATGGGCCTTGCTGGACGACATCCCGGCTTGCGCCGTCCCGATCCCGAAAGGAGACCCCGATGTCGATCACTGCCGAAGCCAAGCAGCAACTGATGAAGGACTACGCGACCAAGGACGGCGACACCGGTTCGCCCGAGGTCCAGGTCGCCATCCTCACCAGCCGCATCTCGACGCTGACCGAGCACTTCAAGACCCACAAGAAGGACAACCACTCCCGCCGTGGCCTCCTGAAGCTCGTGGCGCAGCGCCGCAAGCTCCTCGACTACCTCAAGGCGAAGGACGAGGCGCGCTACACCGACCTCATCGGACGGCTCGGCATCCGCCGCTGACCGGACGGCCCAGCCCGACACACGGACCCGCGTTGCATCCGCTGCGCGGGTTCTTCATTTTCGGGCCATGAACACCCCGGCGCACATGGCCCTCGGCCTCGCCCTGCTCGGCCGAAGGGCGAGCCGGGCGGAGTGGGTGGCCATCGCCGCCGGGGCGCTCCTGCCGGACGTGATCCTCTTCCTGCGCTTCGGCCTCGACGGCTGGCGCAACGAGGCCACGCTCCGCCTGCTGACGGACGTGTTCAACTCCGCGCCGGTCTACGCGGGCATCCTCGTCGCGGGCGTTCTCGCGCGGCGGCGGTGGCTCGTCCTGCTGGCCGCGTCCGCGCTCCTGCACGTGGCCTTCGACCTGCCGCTCCATGCCGGGGACGCCCGCGCGCATTTCTGGCCCTTCACCTACTGGCGCTACGCGAGCCCGGTCTCCTTCTGGGACCACGACCATCACGGGCGGATCGTGGGACTGCTCGAGGGAGTTCTTTTCGCCGTCTGCCTCGGCGTCATCTGGCGCAATGCCCGGGCCTGGTGGGCGCGCGCGCTCTGCCTCGTCTTCGCGGCCGTCTACGCCGTGACCTTCGTGCATTTCGTCGGCCATGCCTTCTTCGACCGGCACTGGGCGCTGTGGTGAGGGCCGCCCTCAAGGCGCTTTCCATTTCAGTGGAAAACCTGTATGCGCCGCCCCATCTGAGACGTGACGCTTCGACCCCGGCGCATGGGATGATGAAGGGGTCGGCGGCAATGGGGCCGCCATAGACACGGGGCAGACCCGGGCAAGGGGCCTGGGAGCGCTGCCCGATGGGAAACGATACATGTTCGAAATCACCAGGAAAGAAATGCAGTGGGGCGAAGAGACGCTCACGCTGGAAACGGGGCGTGTGGCCCGCCAGGCCGACGGGTCGGTCATCGCGACGCTGGGCGAGACCAGCGTCATGGCGAACGTGACCTTCGCCAAGGAGCCGAAGCCGGGACAGGACTTCTTCCCGCTGACGGTCCACTACCAGGAGAAATACTACGCCGCCGGCAAGGTGCCGGGCGGCTTCTTCAAGCGCGAGGCGCGCCCGACCGAGAAGGAGACGCTGACCGCGCGCCTGATCGACCGGCCGATCCGCCCGCTCTTCGTGCCGGGCTTCAAGAACGAAGTCCTCGTCATGTGCACGGTGCTGAGCCATGACCTCGTGAACGATCCCGACATCGTGGCGATGATCGCGGCCTCCGCCGCGCTGACGATCTCGGGCGTGCCCTTCATGGGCCCGATCGCGGGCTGCCGCGTCGGCTTCGAGGACGGCGAGTACATCCTCAACCCGACCGTCGACGACATGCAGGGGCTGCGCAACAACCCCGAGCAGCGTCTCGACCTCGTCGTGGCCGGCACCAAGGACGCGGTCATGATGGTCGAATCCGAGGCCTACGAGCTGACCGAGGACGAGATGCTCGGCGCCGTGACCTTCGCGCACGCGCAGATCCAGCCGGTGATCGACCTGATCGTGTCGCTGGCCGAGTCCGCCGCGAAGGAGCCCTTCGACTTCACGCCGCCGGACTACTCCGCCCTCTACGAGGCGGTGAAGGCCGCGGGCGAGGCCGACATGCGCAAGGCCTACGCGATCCTCGACAAGCAGGAGCGCGTCGCCGCCGTCGCCGCCGCCAAGGAGGCGATCAAGGCCCAGCTCTCCGAGGAGCAGCTCGAGGACGCGAACCTCGGCTCCGCGCTGAAAAAGCTCGAGTCGATGGTCATGCGCTCGGACGTGGTCAAGCACGGCCGCCGCATCGACGGCCGCGCGCTCGACGCGGTCCGCGGCATCGACTGCCAGACGAGCGTCCTGCCCCGGACCCACGGCTCGGCCCTGTTCACCCGCGGCGAGACGCAGGCGCTGGTCGTGACCACGCTGGGCACCGGCGACGACGAACAGATCATCGACGCGCTGCACGGGAACTTCCGCTCGAACTTCCTGCTGCACTACAACTTCCCGCCCTACTCGGTCGGCGAAGCGGGCCGCGTCGGCCCTCCGGGACGGCGTGAGATCGGCCACGGCAAGCTTGCCTGGCGCGCGCTCCAGGCCGTCCTCCCGGCGCCGACGGACTTCCCCTACACGATCCGCGTCGTCTCGGAGATCACCGAGTCGAACGGCTCCTCCTCGATGGCGTCGGTCTGCGGCGGCTCGCTCTCCATGATGGACGCGGGCGTTCCGCTGAAGGCGCCGGTCGCGGGCGTGGCCATGGGCCTCGTGCTGGAGGAAGACGGCTCCTACGGGATCCTGACCGACATCCTCGGCGACGAGGACCACCTCGGCGACATGGACTTCAAGGTCGCGGGCACCGAGAACGGGATCACCTCGCTCCAGATGGACATCAAGGTCGCGGGCATCACGCCCGAGATCATGAAGAAGGCGCTGGAGCAGGCGAAGGCCGGCCGGATGCACATCCTCGGCGAGATGGCCAAGGCGCTGACCGCGCCCGGCGAGTTCTCGATCCATGCGCCGCGCATCGAGACGATGCAGATCCCGACCGACAAGATCCGCGAAGTGATCGGCTCGGGCGGCAAGGTGATCCGCGAGATCGTCGAGGTCTCGGGCGCCAAGGTCGACATCAACGACGACGGCATCATCAAGATCGCGAGCCCGAACGCCGAGGCCATCCAGAAGGCCTACGACATGATCTACTCGATCGTGGCGGAGCCCGAGGAAGGCAAGATCTACAAGGGCAAGGTCGTGAAGCTCGTCGATTTCGGCGCCTTCGTGAACTTCTTCGGCAAGCGCGACGGCCTCGTGCATGTCAGCCAGATCGAGAGCCGGCGGCTGAACCACCCCTCCGACGTCCTGAAGGAAGGACAGGAGGTCTGGGTCAAGCTTCTCGGCTTCGACGAGCGCGGCAAGGTGCGCCTCGCCATGAAGATGGTCGACCAGGCCACCGGCAAGGAAATCGAGAAGGAGGCGGCCGAGGCCGCGGACTGACCCGCGCCGCACCGCCTTCCGCAAGGACAGAGGGAACCCCGGCCACCGGCCGGGGTTTCCGGTTTCCGGACACCGAGGGGCACGCTGACGCGGATTTGAACGCGCGGGACAGCGTGCCGTCTTGCACAGCGGCTGCACCGTGCGGATGTAGACCCGTGACGGTGCCCGAACGCGAAGAAGACCGACTGGAGAGTTCAGCCATGCTGACCCGCCGACATTTCATCATCACCAGCGCGACCCTGTTCTCGGGGGCCGTCGGGCTGCCCGCGGCCGCGCAGGACCGGGTGGACTTCGACCGCACCGTCGAGCGGCCCGACCCCGATCCCTTCGCCAACAACCCCTGGGGCCTGCACCCCCGCTTCATGCCCACGCGGGTCGAGCATCGCGCGGGCCTCGTGCCGGGCGACATCCACGTCGATGCGGTTGCGAAGTATCTCTACCACATCGGCGGCGACGGCACGGCGATGCGCTACGGCGTCGCCATCGGGCGCGCCGACCTCTACGAATCAGGCATCTTCAGGATCGGCCGCAAGGCGGAATGGCCCTCCTGGCAGCCGACGCAGAACATGATCGAGCGCGAACCCGAGGTCTACGGACCCTTCGCGGACGGCATGCCCGGCGGACCGGAGAACCCGCTCGGCGCGCGCGCGCTCTATCTCTACGAGGGCAGCCGGGACACCTACCTGCGCATCCACGGCACGCCGCAGCCCTGGTCGATCGGCACTTCTGCCTCATCAGGTTGTGTCCGCATGGTCAATGCACACATCATGGAGATGTACGACCGCGTCGAGGTCGGCTCCACGGCGCATCTCTATCCGCCCGTCTGACACGGGCATTGCCGCTGCTGCCTTGTAAACGTTCACGATTCCGTGGGCGGACAGGTCGGCATTAACACTTGTCCACAGGGCGAGTGTCGGGAAGTATCGCGTCCGATGTCTGAAACCGCCCGCTTTTGACCAGGACGGACGCTGCCCCATGTTGACCCGACGCCACTTCATCATCACGTCGGCCGCGCTGTTCTCGGCGCCGCTGGCCACGGACGCCTCGGCGCAGGACGCCGTCACCTTCGAGTTCGACGCCTCCGTCGTCCGGCACGAGCGGGCGGGGCGCAATCCCTGGGGGTTGCACGAGCGCTTCATGCCGACCCGCGTGGCGCATCGCGAAGGGCTCCGGCCCGGCGACATCCACGTCGATCCGGTGGCGAAATATCTCTACCACATCGGCAGCGACGGGACCGCGATGCGCTACGGCGTGGCGGTGGGCCGGTCGGGGATGCAGAGCCCAGGCACCTTCACGATCAACCGCAAGGAGGCCTGGCCCTCCTGGACGCCGACCGCCAACATGATCCGGCGCGAGCCCCACGTCTACGCGCAGTTCGCGGGCGGCATGGCGGGCGGGCCGGACAACCCGCTCGGCGCGCGCGCGCTCTACCTCTACAGGGGCGGCGCGGACAGCATGCTGCGCATCCACGGGACGCCGCAACCCTGGTCGATCGGCACCTCGGCCTCCTCGGGCTGCGTGCGGCTGGTGAACGATCACATCATGCAGCTCTACGAGGCGGTGCCGCTCGGGACGCGGGCCATCCTGCATTCGCCCTTCCGCTGAGCGCGGGGCGGAAAAGCCGGCTTTTCCGCCCCGGAATCGCCGGCGATTCCGGGGCGTCCCGAGGGCTCAGGCCGGCATCTTCGTGGTCCGCAGGTACGGCAGCTTCGCGTCGATCTCGCCGAACTTCGCGCGCGCGGCCGCGTCGTCGAGGCTGAGCGCCACGATCACGTCCTGCCCGTACACCCAGTTCGCGGGCGTCGCGATGGGCTGGCCGTAGGTCGCCTGGAGCGCGTCGAGCGCGCGCAGCACCTCGGCGAAGTTGCGCCCGACCGACATCGGATAGGTCATCATGAGCTGCACCTTCCTGTTCGGCGCGACGATGAAGACCACGCGGACCGAGGCGCTGTCCGCTGCCGTGCGGCCGTCGGGCAGGTAGGCGTCCGCAGGTAGCATGTCGAGGGCCTTCGACACGGCGAGGTCGTCGTCCGCGATGATCGGGAAGCCGGCCTGCGCGCCCGAGAAGCTCTCGATGTCGGCCTTCCATTTCACGTGCTCGGCGACCGGGTCGACCGAGAGGCCGATGACCTTCGTGTTCCGCTTCGTCCACTCGTCGGCGAGTTGCGCGACGGCTCCGAACTCGGTCGTGCAGACGGGGGTGAAGTCCTTGGGGTGGGAGAAGAGGATCATCCAGCCGTCGCCGATGAAGTCGTGCAGGCGGAACCTGCCCTGATCCGTCTCGACCTCGAGGTTCGGGATCTCTTCGTTGATGCGCAGTCCCATGGGGCCTGTCTCCTTGGTCTTCCGTTGGGTTCGGTCCAGAGAATGGGGTGTCTGCGCGGCGGTTGCACCGGCGCGGAGCGCGAAAAGGCGGGGCATTCTGCCGCGCCGCAGCGAGAGGGAGGCGCGTTCGCCCGGATCGTGCCGCCGCGGAACGCCCGTCCAGGCGCCCGGAACGCTTGCGGGCGGCTGCCGGGGGTGACAGGCTCCGGCGCGAGCCAAGGGAGACGACCATGCCGAAGAGCACCGAATTCTACATCGACGGGCGCTGGGTCGCGCCCGCGCGGGCCCGCGAGCTGCCCGTCATCGACCCCTCGACCGAGGAGGTCTGCGCCACGATCTCGCTGGGCGATGCCGAGGATACCGACGCCGCCGTCGCCGCCGCGAAGCGCGCCTTCGACGGCTGGGCCGCGACCGAGCCCGCGGCGCGGATCGCGCTCGTGGAGCGCATCCTCGAGGTCTACGATACCCGTGCCGAGGACATGGCGCAGGCGATCTCGAAGGAGATGGGCGCGCCGATCGACTGGTCGCGCAGCCAGCAGGTGACCTCGGGCAACTGGCACATCGAGGGGTTCCTGCGGGCGGCGAGGAGCTTCGCCTGGGAGCATCCGCTGGGCGACTGGGCGCCGGGTGAGCGCATCCTGCACGAGCCCATCGGGGTGTGCGCGCTGATCACGCCGTGGAACTGGCCGATGAACCAGATCGCGCTGAAGGTGATCCCGGCGCTTCTGGCGGGCTGCACGATGGTGCTGAAACCCTCGGAGGTGGCGCCGCTCTCGGGGCTCGTCTTCGCGGAAGTGCTGGACGAGGCGGGGGTGCCGGCGGGCGTCTTCAACCTCGTGAACGGCGATGGCGCGGGCGTGGGCAGCCAGCTCTCGGCGCATCCGGACGTCGACATGGTGAGCTTCACCGGTTCGACCCGCGCCGGGCGGCTGATCTCGAAGGCGGCCGCCGACACGATCAAGCGGGTGAGCCTCGAGCTCGGCGGCAAGGGCGCCAACATCATCTTCGCCGACGCCCCCGAGAAGGCGGTGAAGGCGGGCGTCATCCGCTGCATGAACAACACCGGGCAGAGCTGCAACGCGCCCACCCGGATGCTGGTGGAGCGCTCGCGCTACGAGGAGGCGGTGGAGCACGCCATCGCCGCGGCGGAGGCCGTGAAGGTCGGTCCCTCCTCCGAGGAGGGACGGCACATCGGCCCGGTCGTCAGCGAGGCGCAGTTCGAGAAGATCCAGGCGCTGATCCAGACCGGGATCGACGAGGGCGCGCGGCTGGTCGCGGGCGGCACCGGGCGGCCCGGGCACCTCAACCGCGGCTACTTCGTGCGTCCGACCGTCTTCGCCGACGTCACGCCCGAGATGACGATCTACCGCGAGGAGATCTTCGGCCCGGTCCTCTCGATCCTGCCCTTCGAGGACGAGGCGCACGCGATCGCCATGGCGAACGACACCGAGTACGGCCTCACCAATTACATCCAGACGAACGACGGGGACCGGCTCCGCCGCGTCGCGCGGCGCCTGCGGTCGGGCATGGTGGAGACCAACGGCAAGGGCTTCGCCCAGGGCTCGCCCTTCGGCGGGTTCAAGCAGTCGGGCAGCGGGCGCGAGGGCGGTGTCTTCGGCCTGCACGAGTTCCTCGAGGTGAAGGCCGTCTCGGGCTGGGAGTGACGGGCGAGCGCGCGGCCTCGGGCCCCCTTGGGCAGGGAGCCGCTCGGCCGCGCGCGCGGGGGCGCTGCCCCCGCACCCCCGGAGTTTTCTTCCAGGATGAAGGAGGGTCAGAAGGGGACGGGCGCGCGGAAGAGCATGCCCATGCCGCCGTCGGGATGGCGGAGCTTCAGGCTTTCGGCGTGGAGCATGAGGCGGGGGAAGTCGCGGGCGGGCCCCTCGGCGTAGAACGGATCGCCGAGGATCGGGTGCCCGATCTCCTTCATGTGGACGCGGAGCTGGTGCGAGCGGCCGGTCAGGGGGTGGAGGCGCACCCGCGTCGTGCCGTCCTCGATCCGCATGACGCGCCAGTCGGTCGTGGCGGGCCTCCCGGTCTCGAAGTTCACGTGCTGGCGGGGGCGGTTCGGCCAGTCGACGATCAGGGGCAGGTCGATGGTTCCGGTCTTCTCCGCCATCTCGCCCCAGACGCGGGCCTGGTAGGTCTTGTTCACGTGCCGCCGCTCGAACTGGAGGCCGAGGTGGCGCTGGGCCGAGGGCGTGAGCGCGAAGACCATGACGCCCGAGGTGTCCATGTCGAGCCGGTGGACGAGGAGCGCGGTCGGGAACGCCGCCTGGACGCGCGCGAGGAGGCAATCCGCGAGATGCGCGCCCTTGCCGGGGACGGAGAGGAGGCCGGCGGGCTTGTTCACCAGGACGATCTCGTGATCGGCGTGGATCACGTCGAGCGGCGTGTCGGGCGGGCGGTAGTCGAGCGGCTCCATGCCGTCCCGTCTAGTGCGGCGGGCGGCCGGGCGGAAGGGGTCAGGCCGGGAGCGCGACCTGCATCGCGACCATCGCGGCGAGAACGAAGGTCAGGAACAGGAAGGTGTTGCGGTCCTTGCGCGTCTCGGACGCGCGGAACCAGTGGCCGAACCCGCCCTCGCGCCGGAGCGCGCCGACGAGGATCCAGGCCCAGGCGATGAGGACGAGAACGAGGAGAATGGTGCGGATGAGGGTGCCGGTCATGGATCGTCGTCCTTGCTGAGGAGGCGGCGGGCCGACCAGATCGCCGAGCCGCCGAAGAAGGCCCCGCCGATGATCGCGATCTCGAGCGAGGCGATGCCGCCGATGCCGTTCGTGGCGTAGGCCCCGACGAGGAGCGCGAGGCCGCCCAGGCTGATCGCGAGGCGGAGCTTCAGTTCGGATCGGGTCGGGCCGAAGCGGGACATGGGCCAAAGGCTAGCCGAGGCGGGCGGCGGCGTCGAAGGGCATTTCGCCGCCTCAGGTCCAGTCGAGGACGACCTTGCCCGACCGCCCGGACAGCATCGCGTCGAAGCCGGTGCGGTAGTCGTCGGCCCGGAAGCGGTGGGTGATGACGCGGCGGACGTCGAGCCCGTTCTGCAGCATGGCGATCATCTTGTACCAGGTCTCGAAGATCTCGCGGCCGTAGACGCCCTTGATCGTGATGGCCTTGAAGACGATGCGCGACCAGTCCACGGGGCTCTTGCCGGGCGGGATGCCGAGCAGCGCGATGCGCCCGCCCATGACGAGGTTCTCGACCATCTGGTCGAGCGCGGCCTGGTTGCCCGACATCTCGAGGCCGACGTCGAAGCCCTGCTTCATGCCGAGTTCTTGTACAACATCTTTCAGGTCTTCCTTCGTGACGTCCACCGGCCGCACGTCCGCGACCTCTCCGGCCAGCGCGAGGCGGTCGGGGTTCACGTCGGTGATGACGACGTGGCGGGCGCCGGCGTGGCGGGCGACGGCGGCGGCCATGATGCCGATGGGGCCAGCGCCCGTCACCAGCACGTCCTCGCCCAGAAGGTCGAAGGACAGCGCTGTGTGGACCGCGTTGCCGAGCGGGTCGAGGATGGCGCCGATCTCGTCGTCGACGTCGTCGGGCAGCGGCACCACGTTGAAGGCGGGCAGGCGCAGGTATTCGGCGAAGGCGCCCTGCTCGTTCACGCCGATGCCGCGCGTCTCGGGGTCGAGGTGGAACTTGCCCGCGCGCGACTGCCGCGAGGTCTTGCCGATCAGGTGGCCCTCGCCCGAGCAGCGCTGGCCAAGGCCGAGGCCCTCGACGTTGCGGCCCAACTCTACGATCTCGCCTGCGAATTCGTGGCCGGTCACGAGCGGCACGGGAACCGTGCGGGCGGCCCAGTCGTCCCAGTTCCAGATGTGGATGTCGGTGCCGCAGATGCCTGTCTTCTTCACGCGGATCAGCACGTCGTCGGGGCCGATCTCGGGCACGGGGCGGGTCTGCATCTCGAGGCCGGGGGCGGGGGCGGCCTTCACCAGGGCGCGCATCTCGTTGGTCATGACAGGACTCCGGTCTTGCGGCCCGCGGCCTCGAAGGCGGCGAGGGCGCGGTCGAGGTCGGCGCGGGTGAGCGCCGCGTTCATCTGGGTGCGGATGCGGGCGCGGCCCTTCGGCACGACCGGATAGAAGAAGCCCGCGACGTAGACGCCCTCCGCGAAGAGCGCCGCGGCCATGTCCTGCGCCAGCCGCGCCTCGTCGAGCATCACGGGAACGATGGGGTGCTCGCCGGGCAGGAGGTCGAAGCCGAGCGCTTCGAGACCGGCGCGCCAATGGGCGGCGTTTTCGGAGAGGGCGCGGCGCAGCCCGTCATTTTCTTCTACAAGATCTATCGCGGCGATCCCGGCGGCGCAGACGGCGGGCGGCAGGGGGTTCGAGAAGAGGTAGGGCCGCGCGCGCTGCCGCAGGAGGTCGATCACCGGCTGCGGACCCGCGATGTAGCCGCCGATGGCCCCGCCGAGCGCCTTGCCGAGCGTGCCGGTCAGGATGTGGACGCCGTCGGCGACGCCGAAATGGTGCGGCGTGCCGCGTCCCCCGGGGCCCATGAAGCCGGTCGCGTGGCAATCGTCGACCATGACGATGGCGTCATGGGCCTCCGCCAGCCGCGCGATCTCTGGCAGCGGCGCGAGGTAGCCGTCCATCGAGAAGACGCCGTCCGTGGCGATCATGATCGTACGCGCGCCGTCCGCGCGGGCGGCCTTCAGCTGCGCCTCGAGGTCGTCCATGTCGGCATTGGCGTAGCGGTAGCGCCGCGCCTTGCAGAGGCGGATGCCGTCGATGATCGAGGCGTGGTTCAGCGCGTCCGAGATCACCGCGTCCTCGGGGCCGAGGAGCGGCTCGAACAGGCCGCCATTGGCGTCGAAGCAGGCGGCGAAGAGGATCGCATCGTCCTTGCCGAGGTAGCGCGCCAGCCGCTCCTCCAGCGCGCGGTGAAGGTCCTGGGTGCCGCAGATGAAGCGGACGCTCGCCATGCCGTAGCCGTGATCGTCCATCGCAGCCTTCGCGGCGGCGATCAGCGCGGGGTGATCGGCGAGGCCGAGATAGTTGTTGGCGCAGAGGTTCAGCATGTCGCGCCCATCTGGCGCCACGGCGATATGTCCGCCCTGGGGCGAGACGATGGGACGCTCGGTCTTCCACAGGCCATCGGCCCGGATCTCGTCCAGCGTCTCGGCGATGCGGTTCAGGAACGTCGCGGACATCGTGCCTCCCTCGTGGTCTCGGGGACACTCCTAGCACGCGAACGCCCGCCGGGGCAGGGCGGGCGTTGGAGCAGGCGAAAAGGCCGCTGTCGTCAGATGCCGAAGAAGGGCTGGGCGATCCGCGGCAGCCAGCCCTTGAAGCGCAGGCGCGAATCGGTCGCGACGAGGCAGATGCAGTCCTCTCCCGCCTCGGCCACCGGCATGTGGTCCATGTCCTCGTCGGCGAACTCGATGTCGCCGCGCGCGAAGCGGTCGGTCTCGTCGCGGTAGGCACCCTTGAGCACGAGCGTCAGTTCCATGCCGCGGTGGCCGTGCTCGGGCATCGCCTGGCCGGCGGGGATGTAGAGCAGCCGCGCGCTCGCGCCGTCCTCGGACTGGAGGACGCACTGCTTCGCACCCATCCCGAGGCCGCGCCACTTCACCGCGTCCGCGTCGCCGCCGACGATTTTCTTCAGCGGTTCCGGGAAGATGCCGGGTGCGGGGCGTTCCACCGGCTTGCGTTCGGTGCGGCCGTTGATGCGCGCCAGCGTCCGCTCGAGGCTATCCTCGGCGATCTTCGCCTCGTCGAGCTCCGACAGGACGACGCCGCCCAGTTCCTCGTATCCGGCGAGCCGCGCACGGGCGTCGTCGCTGAGCGAGACATGCGTCGCGACGACGAGGTCGAAGGCCGGCGGAAGGGCGCCCGCGGCGTAGCCCATCAGCAGGTCGTCGGAGATATGATGCCTGATGCCGTTCATTTCGCCTCAGCTCATTGCGTGACGCAACCTTTCCAGCGCCAACCTAATGCGAGACTTGATCGTGCCAAGGGGCAATCCGGTCTCGGCGGCGATTTCACTGTGCGTGAGATCGCCGAAATAGGCGCGCTCGATCAGTTTGCGCTGTTTCTCGGGGAGCTGTCGGATCGCTTCCGCCAGCCGCTCGCTGTCCTGCTGAAGGGCCATGACGTCCGCCTGGTCGGGCTCGTGCTCGGGTCCCCAGGGGAGATCCTCGGGCTCGGGCCGGGCGTAGCGGCGCAGGAGGTCGATCTTGCGGTTCCGCGCGATCGTGAAGATCCACGTGGCCACCGAGGCGCGGGACGGATCGTAGAGATGCGCCTTCTGCCAGAGCGTCGCCATGACGTCCTGCATGCATTCCTCCGCGAGGCTCGGATCGGCCCCGGACTTGATGAGGAACGCCTTCACGCGCGGCGCGAAGTGGCGGAACAGGCGCGCGAAGGCGGCCTGGTCCTCGTCCTTGGCGATCGCCGTGATGCAGGCGACCCATTGCAGCTCGGTCTGGTCGTTCGCTGTCACAGTCCCATCACGCCTCGACGGCCCGCGCAGAGGCCCCGTCGCGACGGAATGCGCGCCATGGGGCAGGACACCATGGTGCGGGGCGACGTGGTCAGCTTGGTCGTTGGCCATCAGCATATGGCCGATACGCGGATTCCGTAAGTCCGGATCAAAACTAATTTCTTTGATCTGGTGCGGGTTGCGCCGCGTAACCCTCGCAATCATAGATCAGAAAAAACCTGAGGGAACATCTAGTGCCATTCGAGACCTCGGCCGCCGCGCCGCGCCGTATCGCCGTCATCGGCGCCGGCATTTCAGGGATGGGCGCGGCCTATCATCTTGCGCAATCCCATGCCGTCACCCTGTTCGAGGCCGAGCCGAGGCTCGGGGGCCATGCCCGCACGGTGATCGCGGGCCGAAACGGGGATCAGCCGGTCGATACCGGGTTCATCGTGTTCAACTACGTGAACTACCCGAACCTGACCCGCCTCTTCGCCGAACTCGACGTGCCGGTGGCGAAGTCGGACATGAGCTTCGCGGCCTCCATCGGCGCCGGCCGGATCGAATACGGGCTCAAGAGTCTCAACGCCCTCTTCGCGCAGAAGTCGAACCTCGCGCGGCCGGGCTTCCTGCGCATGGTGCGCGACCTGATGCGGTTCAACGCCGCCGCCGAGAGCCTCGCGACCGACTCCACCATCACGCTCGGCCAGTTCATGGACGAGATGGGCATGGGGGCCTGGTTCCGCGACTACTATCTCACGCCGATCTCCGGGGCGATCTGGTCCACGCCGAAGGAGGAGATCATGGACTTCCCCGCGCAGGCACTGGTGCGGTTCTTCCGCAACCATCACCTGTTGCAGGCGACCGGCCAGCACCAGTGGTGGACGGTGCAGGGCGGCTCGATCGAGTACGTCACGCGCCTCGAGATGGCGATGCGCCGTCGCGGTGTGGACATCCGCCTCGCCGCGCCGGTCGACGCCGTGCGCCGGACGCCGGGCGGCATCGAGGTCATGCGCGGCGGCCACCCGGAGGCCTTCGACGAGGTGGTCTTCGCCACCCATTCCGACGACACGCTGCGCATGCTGGCCGACCCGACGCCGGCCGAGACCGCCGCGCTCGGCGCCGTGCGCTACCAGCCGAACGCGGCGGTGCTGCATTCGGACGCCTCGGTCATGCCGAAGCGCCGCGTGACCTGGTCGAGCTGGAACTACACCGAGCGCAAGGGCCACGAGGGCGGGCCGATCGACCTGACCTACTGGATGAACTCGCTCCAGCCGATCCCGCTGAACGATCCGCTCTTCGTCACGCTGAACTCCCGCGCGCCCATCGACGAGCGGCTGATCCACGACGAAACGACCTTCCGCCACCCGGTCTACGACCTCGCCGCGCTTGCCGCGCAGGGCACGATCCGGCAGATCAACGGCGACAACGCGACGTGGTTCTGCGGGGCCTGGATGAAGAACGGCTTCCACGAGGACGGCTATGCCAGCGCCATCGACGTGGTCGAGGCCATCGCGGCGCGCGACGCGCAGGCGGTCATGGCGGCATGAGCGCCCGCGTCGATCATATCGCGGGCGAGACGTTCCATGGGCGGCGGGGCGCGGTGGAGAACGCGTTCAGGTACGGCATCGACTACGTGATGCTCGACGCCGAGGCCGCGCGGCCCCGCGCGCCCTTCGCCTTCGGGCGCAACCGGGCGGGGTTCCTCTCGCTCTGGGACAGCGACCACGGCGGCGCGCCGAAGGAGGGCCGCGGCGCGCCCTGGGCGCGCGAGGTTCTGGCGGCGCACGGGCTGTCGGAGGTCACGGACGGCACGCTCATGCTGCTCGCGCAGCCGCGGACGCTCGGGCACGTGTTCAACCCGGTCAGCTTCTGGCTCGCCCATGACCGCGAGGGCGCCTTGCGCGCGGTGATCGCCGAGGTTTCCAACACCTTCGGCGACCGGCATTCCTATCTCTGCGCGCACGAGGATCACCGTCCGATCACGCGGGAGGACACGCTGAAGGCCGGCAAGATCTTCCACGTCTCGCCGTTCCAGCCGATCGAGGGCGGCTACACCTTCCGCTTCGACATCCGCGAGGACCGGGTCGGCGTCTGGATCGACTATTCCACCGGGAACGAGGGACTCTATGCCACGCTCACCGGACGGCGGAAGAAGCTGACCGGAATGGGCATCCTGCGCGCCGCGCTGCGCCGCCCCTTCGGGGCGCGGCGGGTCTTCGCGCTCATCCACTGGCAGGCGCTGAAGCTCTGGTGGAAGGGCGCGCCCTACCGCGTCCGCCCCGAACCGCCCGGCCACGAGGTCTCCTGACGTGGCGGGCAGCGCCGCGCCGCGCGCGGTCAGCCTGCCGGGCTATGCCGTGTTCGCGGCGATGCTCTCGTCTGCGGGGCTGCCGATCTACATCCACGCGCCCGCCTACTACGCCGCGTCCTACGGCGTGGGCCTGACGGCGCTGGCGGGGGTGCTCTTCGCGCTCCGGCTCATCGACCTTGTGCAGGACCCGGCGCTCGGCTGGCTGTCGGCGCGGCTGCGCGCGCGGCGCGGGGCGGCCGTGGCGGCGGGCGTCGTCCTGCTGGCGGCCTCCATGATCGGCCTCTTCGCCGTCGCGCCGCCGGTGGCGCCGCTCCTGTGGTTCGCACTGACGATGACGGGGCTGTTCTCGGCCTTCTCGTTCCTCACGATCTCCATGTATGCCGAGGGCGTGCCCGCCGCGGCGCGGCTCGGGTCCTCCGGGCACCTGCGCCTCGCCGGCTGGCGGGAGACGGGGGCGCTGCTGGGCGTCTGCGTCGCGGCGGTGGCGCCGACGCTCCTCGAGGGGACCGGCGCGGCCTACGCATGGTTCGCCGCGCTCTTCTGCGGGCTCTGCCTGGTCGCGCTGATCGCGATGCGCGGCCAGTGGGGACAGGGCGGCGGCCTGCCGTCAACGGGGTTCGGCGCGGTCCTTTCGGACCCGGTGGCGCGGCGGCTCCTGCTGATCGCGCTGATGAACGCGGCGCCGGTCGCGGTCTCCTCCACGCTGTTCCTGTTCTACGTGGGCAGCGTACTCGCGGCGCCGGGGTGGGAGGGGCCGCTGCTCATCCTGTTCTTCCTCGCGGCGGCGGCCTCCGCACCCGCCTGGTCGCGGCTCGCCGCGCGCTATGGCGAGCGACCGATGCTGCTTGCGGCCATGGCGCTCGCCATTGCGAGCTTCTCGGTCGTCCTGATGCTCGAGGCGGGCCAGGTCACGGCCTTCGCGCTCGTCTGCCTCGCCTCGGGCGCGGCGCTGGGGGCCGATTTCGCGATCCTGCCCGCGCTCTTCGCCCGGCGGATGGAGCGGATCGCCCCCGAGGCCGGGGCCGCCTTCGGCCTCTGGGCCTTCGTGCAGAAGGCGTCGCTGGCGCTGGCCGCCGTCGTCCTCTTGCCCGCCCTCGACGTGGTGGGCTACGACGCGGCGGCCGGTGCCGACAATCCGGCTGGCGCGTTGAACCTGCTGACCTACCTCTACGCGCTCGTGCCCTGCATCCTGAAGCTGGGCGCGATGGCGCTGCTGGCCGCCACGCGGCTGTCCGAGGCGCCCGCGGCCGCGACCTGAAAGGAAGACCCATGCGCGAATGGAGCGGAAAACGGTACTGGCTCGTCGGCGCCTCGGAGGGGCTGGGCCGCGAGGTCGCCCTCAAGATGAGCCGGGCCGGCGCCGAGCTGATCGTCTCCGCCCGTTCGGAGGAGCGGTTGCAGGAGCTGGTCGCCGAGCTTCCCGGCCGGGCGACCTACGTGCCGATCGACATCGCCGACCGCACGAGCGTCGAGGCCGCCGCCAAGGAGGTCGGGCAGATCGACGGGCTCGTGTTCCTCGCCGGCGTCTACTGGCCGGTGCCTGCGACCGATTGGGATGCGGAGAAGGTCGAGGCCATGTTCGACGTGAACCTGACCGGCGCGGCGCGGGTGCTGGGCCAGGTCGTGCCGCAGTTCGTCGCGCGGAACGCGGGCCACATCGTGCTGACCGGTTCGCTCTCGGCCTACCGGGGCCTGCCGGGGGCCATCGGCTACTCGGCGTCGAAGGCCGGCCTCTTCAGCCTCGCGGAATCGCTTCACGGCGATCTGCGAAAGACCGGGATCTGCGTGCAGATCATCCATCCGGGCTTCATCCGCACGCGGCTGACCGACAAGAACGACTTCAACATGCCCGCGATCATGGAGGCCGACGCCGCCGCGCGGGTCTTCTTCGAGCGGATGAACGGCGACCGGTTCTCGAGCCATTTTCCGTGGGGGTTCGGCATGGTCTTCCGGCTGAGCCAGCTGCTGCCCGACTGGCTCCATACCCGGCTCTTCTTCTGAAGACCCTCTTTGCGTCAGATCAAGGTGGCCCGCCGCCGCGACGCGCGATAGTCCGGGATGCGCAAGAGAGAAGGAGACGTGCGATGGAGATTTCTGCCCGTGACGTGGCGCAGATCGTGATCCTGGGCCATGAGCTCGACCGCGGCGAGGGCGAGCTTCGCGCCTTCGTCGAGCGGCTGAACGAGGACGAGCAGGCGGAACTCGTGGCGCTGTTCTGGATCGGACGCGGCTCGTTCGAGCCGGACGACTGGGAGGAGGCGGTCGATACCGCCCGCGCGGAGGCGACGACGCCGACCGCCGACTACCTCCTCGGCAGCCCGCATTTCGCCGACCACCTCGAGGCGGGGGCGGAGGCCATGGGCCTCGACGTCGCCGACGAGGAAGAAGACCTGATGTAAGCGCGCCGACGATGCCCGCGGTGTCCGGCGGCGCGCGGGCGTGCGCCCGCGCATTCCTCTTGCGAAGGCAAGGGGGCTCCGCCCCCCGGCGCTGCGCGCCGCCCCCCGAAGTTTATTTCCAGGATGAAGCGGCTTGCGCGTGGCGGGCGAAGACGGCCTTCGCGCGGGCCCATGGTCCCTCTGCGGCATCGGCCAGCTGCAGGAGCACGGGCAGGAGTTGGGCGGCGAAATCCTCCGAGCTTTCGCGCGGCAGGAGCGAGGGCAGGTTGTCGATCGCCATGACGTCGAGGGGCGGCGCATGGTGGACGCGGCGCGTCGGCCGCGCCCAGTCGGTGACGGCGTCGTAGACCTTCACCGGCGAGAAGTCCGAAGCGGGATCGCAGGCGATGTCGCCGATCACGCGGAGGGCGCGGGGCGCGGCCGGCGCGTTCCCCGGCACGAAGACGGGCACGCCGGGCGTGGCGAGGATGCAATTGAGGAAGACCTCGTGGGCGAGCACCTCGGGGAAGGGGCCGCCATGCGCCGTCTCGGCCATGTCCCAGCGCGTCACGGGGAGGTCCATCGCGTCGCAGAAGTCGCCCGCGCCGGTGCCGACGCGGCCCTTCGCGCCGATGACGAGGACGCGCGGGCTGGCCCCGGTCCCCGCGAGGGCGGCCGCGACCGTTTCGCGCAGGGCGGCCGCGTCGGGGAAGGTGTCGACGGGGCCGCAGAGGCCGCCCTCGGCCTGCGCCGCGACCGCGAGGAGCGAGACCGCCGCGCCCGCGTAGCCCGCCCAGTAGCCGAAGGCGGCGAGGCGGCGGCCCCGATCGTCCACGAGGTATTCGAGGTCGAGGAGGGTGCCGCCCCCCTCGCGGAAGCGACGGAGGAGGGCACGACCCGCGGGCTGGCCCTTGTAGGCGTGGCCGAACATCACGTGGCGGTGGATCAGCGGCGTGCCGTCCTCGGCCAGTTCCTTGAGGCCGAAGACGATGGTTTCGGGCGGGGCCCGCCGCCAGCTTCCGGGGGACGCGATCTCGGCCCCGGCGGCGCGGTAGGCGTCGGTCGGCACGGTGCGGGCGGGACTGTCCTCGACCGTCACGCGGAAGCCCGCCGCGAGCAGCGCCGCCGCGCCCCCGGGCATCAGGCCCGTGCGCCGTTCGTTCGGGCGTTCCTCGGCGCGGACCCAGAGATGCGGCATGGGCGCCTCAGTACTCCGTCCGGGCATGGACCCGGTCGGGCGTGTCGAGATGCGGCGTCGCGTTGAAGCCCGCGAGGATGCGGGCCTGCGGCAGGACGGCGACGCGGTGGATCGAGGAATTGCGGATCGGCACGAGGAGATGCGCCATCCGCCCGGGATCGAGGTCGAGGATGTGGCGCGCCATCATGCCGATGACGCCCCCCGAGGTGACGCAGAGCACGCGCCGCCCCGGCCGCGCGGCGATGGTCAGGATCTCGGCCACGCGGCTCTCGAAGCTGGCGTAGCTCTCGTCGCCCTGGATCTCGGCGCGGGACCAGGCCTCCATCACGTCGCGGATATGGGCCACGAAGTTCTCGGGCGTGTGAGGCTCGGCC
>NZ_JBQLZP010000199.1:0-6619 GCF_052168335.1 Roseicyclus sp.
ATCAGCGCTTGGAGAACTGGAAGCTCCGGCGCGCCTTGCGCTTGCCGTACTTCTTGCGCTCGACGACGCGGCTGTCGCGGGTGAGGAAGCCCGCGGCCTTCAGGGGCCCGCGCAGCGTCGGCTCGTAGAGTTGCAGCGCCTTGGAGATGCCGTGCTTCACGGCGCCCGCCTGGCCCGAGAGGCCGCCGCCCTTGACGGTGGCCATCACGTCGAACTCGCCGACGACGCCCGCCACCTGGAAGGGCTGGCGCAGGATCATCTGGAGCACCGGACGCGCGAAGTAGGCGTCGATCGGCTTGCCGTTGACGGTGACGACGCCGGAGCCGGGCTTGATCCAGACGCGGGCGACCGCGTCCTTCCGCTTGCCGGTGGCGTAGGAGCGGCCGAGCGCGTCGCGCACCGGCTCACGCGGTGCGGCGCTGTAGGTCGCGGCGGCGGGAGCGTCGGAGCCGTCCACGGCGCCCCGGAGCTCGTCGAGCGAAGAGAGAGTCTCGGCCATGGTTTACGCCTGCCTCGTGTTCTTGGGGTTCATCGAACGGACGTCGAGCACGGTGGGCTGCTGGGCCTCGTGCGGGTGCTCGGCGCCGGCGTAGACGCGCAGGTTGGTCATCTGCTGGCGGGAGAGCTTGCCGCCGGGCAGCATCCGCTTGACCGCCTGCGTCACCACGCGCTCGGGATGCGCGCCCTCGAGGATCTGGCCGGTCGTGCGCGACTTGATCCCGCCCGGATAGCCGGTGTGCCAGTAGTTCGGCTTGGCGCGCTTGTTGCCCGTCAGCTGAACCTTGTCGGCGTTGATGACGATGACGTTGTCGCCCATGTCCATGGACGGCGTGAAGGTCGGCTTGTGCTTGCCGCGCAGCCGCATGGCGATGATCGAGGCGAGACGGCCCAGGACGACGCCCTCGGCGTCGATCAGGATCCATTCCTTCTCGATATCCGCCGGCGTGGCAGAGAAGGTCTTCATGTTCAAACCCTTCGGTTCTTGCGGGGCTCTGGCGGTCGCCTCGGCCGGAAACGCGAAGGGATGCCGCGGTGTCACCACGGCACCCCTGTTCGGATGGCATGCTTCTACGCATTTCCGCGGCGGCGTCAAGCGGACGCGCGCCGGATCATTCCTGCAAAATCAACGGCTTGCACATAAGGTATCATTTTACCCCAAGCGCAAGCCCCGCTTCACTCCGCCGGATTGCGCCGGAACACCAGCCGCTCGACCGTGTAGACGAGGATGGCCCCGCCCACCGCACCGAGCGCCGCAATGCCGAGGAGCACGATCACGTCGACCGGCCCGCCGATGTCGGCGAGGCGCGAATCCGTCATCGCCATGACGAACCAGACGGCCAGGACCGCGCCCACCGGCATGAAGAGCTGCGCCACGAGGAACTGGCGCATCCCCATCGAGCGGTCGCGGACCAGGACGTAGAGATATCCCAGCGTGATGAGCAGCGCGACCGCCAACATCACCCAGAAGAGCGTCGCGCCGAACATCTCCTCGAAGACGGCGATCATGGTCTCGAATGTGAGTTCTTCCATCGTTCCGTCCTCCTCTCAGGCCTGGCCGCGCA
This sequence comes from Roseicyclus sp., assembly GCF_052168335.1. GTDB lineage: Bacteria > Pseudomonadota > Alphaproteobacteria > Rhodobacterales > Rhodobacteraceae > Roseibacterium. Next base: position 1,563 of record NZ_JBQLZP010000199.1, read on the forward strand.
GCATGGCGTTGTAGGTGGCCTTCAGCGCCACCTCCTTCATCAGCCAGCTGATCCACAACTCCTCCAGCGGCGCGATGAGGCCGGGGAAGGAGGGCACCAGGTTGTTGTCGTAGTCGAACTCGATCAGCATGGCGCGGCCGATCCGGGTGATGAGCGGGCAGGAGGTGTAGCCATGGTAGGTCCGCGTCCCCTCCTGCCCCTGTATGGCGGCCACCAGCCGGTCCTCGACCACGGGCACCTGCCACTTCACGCTCGCCGCCGTCTTGCCCTTGGGCACCCCGGCCACGTCGCCGAGCGCCCAGATGTTGTCGTAGCGGTTGTGGCGCATCGTGTACTGGTCACAATCGACCCAGCCCTGGTCCGTCCAGCGGTCGGCCCAGGCGAGGCCCGATTCCACCACGAAGGCGGGGGCACGCTGCGGCGGGATGATGTGGATGTAATCGTAGTCCTCCTCGTAGGTGAACCCGTCCTGATCCGTGAAGGTCGCGATCTTGCGGCCCGCGTCGATGGATCGGAGGGTGCGCTGCATCTGCGTCTCGATGCCCCGGTCGCCGAAGAGCATCCGCACCCGCTCGGCCACGATCGGAACCCCGAAGAGCGCGCCCTGCGGCGCGGCATAGACGACCTCGGCATTGGTGCGGTTGCCCGCGCGGCGCAGGCGGTCGTCGATGAGGAAGGTGTGCTTGAGCGGCGCGCCCGCGCATTTCATCTCGGTCGCGGGGCGGGTGAAGAGGCCCCTGCCCCCCTCCTCGACGAAGCGGCTCGCCGCGGCCCAAGTCAGCGCCGCGTCCTCCGGCCCGCCGTAGAGCGCGCCGATCCCGTTCTCGCCCACCATGTCGGGCGAGAACCCCTCGATCGCGGCATTGTCGAGCACGAGGCCCGGCGCCACGACGAGGAAGTCGTAGGGCAGCGTCTGCCCCCCCTCGGTCGAGACGGTCCGCGCTTCGGGATCGACCGCCGCCACGGCCTCCTGCACGAGCCCCACGCCGCGCGGCAGCCAGTCCTCGGTCTGGCTGATGACGTATTCCGGCGGCTTGAGGCCGGCGGCGACGAGCGAGAGGCCCGGCTGGTAGAGATGCCGCACGCGCGGATCGACCAGCGTGATCTCGGCGCCGCTCAGCCGCTCGACCAGGCGATTGGCGAGCGCGGTGCCCGCGGCCCCGGCCCCGATGATGACGATGCGCGCCGAGGTCGCGACGGGCTGCGCCCGCGCCTCCGCCCCGGGCAGCGCCGCCACGGCACCGCCCGCCGCAGCAAGCGCCAGGAAGGCGCGTCGGCTGGTCCTGAAATCTTCACTCATCGCGATACTCCATTGCGCGTGTCCCGTCTCGAGCGGGATAGTGTGCAATGCCAACTTGCTTCCTTGACATGCATCAATTCGGGCCCGCGCCGCGCGAGAAATTCGCCCCGGACACGGATTGCATCTTGATCCGACTCGTATGGCGCATTACGTGCGCCCCTCACGAACCGGGACCGATCCCAACCTCGGAGCTTCCGGGGGGGCGCTAAGGACCCACCACATCAATCTGCTGGTAAGAAGGGGGAGCGCCATGACCCGCGCCGACCTCTTCCAACTGGGGACTGGTCTGGAGACAGGCGCCCATGCGGAAGATTCCCGCGGCCAGACGGCCGCAGCTACGCTGTTCGACGACACCCGCGACGATCACTTCATCCGGCGAGACGGCAGCGTCTTCGCGGGCACGCACCTGATCATCGAGGTCGAGAACGGCCACGGCTTTGACGACGAGGCCCGGATCGAGCGCGCGTTCCGCGACTGCGTCGACGAATGTGGCGCGACGCTCCTGCACATCCACACGCACAAGTTCAGCCCGCAGGGCGTCTCGGGCGTGGCGGTGCTGGCCGAGAGCCACATCTCCGTCCACACCTGGCCCGAGATCGGCTATGGCGCCTTCGACGTCTTCATGTGCGGCGACGCCGACCCGTGGAAGGCCGTGGGCGTGCTCAAGCGCGCCTTCGCGACCGAGACGGTGCACGTGAAGGAACTGCGCCGCGGCGAGGGCCTCGTGGCCGAGACCGCCGCCGCCTGAACGCAGGGGACCGGCAGGGCCGCGGGAGGACCGCGGCCCCTCAGCGCCACGGAGGGGACCATGACCGACCTCGAGGGATGGAGCGTCGAGCGCCTGCACGCAGACCATGCGCAGGCGCTGCGGATGGAGCGGCTGCACTACGACAGCGCGACCGAGCACCAGCGCATCCGCGTCTTCGAGAACCCCACCTTCGGGCGGGTCATGACGCTCGACGGCGTGGTGCAGGTGACCGAGGCCGACAACTTCATCTACCACGAGATGCTGACCCATGTGCCCATCCTCGCCCATGGCGCGGTCCGGCGCGTGCTGATCGTGGGCGGCGGCGACGGCGGCATGGCGCGCGAGGTACTGAAGCACCGCGATGTCGAGCAGGTCACGATGGTCGAGATCGACGCGGGCGTGGTTGAGTTCTGCAAGGAATACCTGCCCGGCATCTCGGCGGGCGCCTTCGACGACCCGCGCCTCGACCTCGTCATCGCCGACGGGGCGGAGTTCATGCGCCTGAACGCCGACGACTACGACGTCATCATCGTCGATTCGACCGATCCCGTGGGACCGGGCGAGGTGCTCTTCACCGACACGTTCTACGGCCACGCCAAGGCGCGCCTCGCGCCGGGCGGCATACTCGTCACGCAGAACGGCGTACCCTTCCTGCAGGGCGGCGAACTGACCGACACGATGCGCGCCTTCCGCGCGCTGTTCTCCGACGCGACCTGCTACCTCGCCACCATCCCGACCTATGCGGGCGGGCCCATGGCGCTCGGCTGGGGAACGGACGGGGCGGCGCGGGAGACGGACCTCGCGACGCTGAAGGCGCGCTTCGCGGCCTCGGGCATCGCGACGGACTACTACACCCCCGAGGTGCATCAGGGCGCCTTCGCGCTGCCGCCCTACGTCGCGCGCCTCATCCCCTGAGGCGCGCCTACTCCGGCCGGCAGATCTCGCCCCGCGTCGCGGCGAGGAGGGTGCGGAAGGCAAGCCCCGCCACGACCAGCACCAGCGCGCCGAGGACGATCAGGCCGATCACCTCGTGCGCCGGGCTGCCGATCGCGCGCCCGTAGCCGAAGGACGCGATGGAGAGCGCCGCGAGCGGAAAGCTCAGCGCCCACCAGGACAGCGCGAAGGGCAGCGTGCGGAGCTTGGGCAGTTGCACCAGCACCAGCGCCGCGAAGACATAGGCCATGTTGACCAGCATCCGCGCCGCCGGATCGACCCCGCCCGTGAGCCGCATGTAGGCCACGAAGGCGACGGCGGGCGGCGCGATCAGGATCACCATGGTCGGGAAGAGCCGGCCGGGGATCGGGTCGTGGAAGATCAGCCGGTTGAACACCAGCGTCAGCAGCACGACCCAGAAGATCATCCCCGCCGAAAAGAACAGCCACGAGACCTCGACCCAACCGAGCTGAACGCCCGCCACGGGCACGATGACGTTGCCCACCGCCGGGATGAACCACGCGGGCGTCAGGTGCCCCACCTGGAAGGAGCGGTGGCTGATCCAGCCGGAGATCACCGCGACCGTCAGCACCCCCTGCCCCAGCATCCCCGCGACCCAGACCGGCCCCGCGATGCCCGGATAGGGCCCGGCCAGCGCCGTCGCCATCAGGAGGAGCGAGATCGAGATCGTCGGGAAGAAGGCGAGCTTGACCGGGTGGTGCCACTCCGCCGCCACGGCGCGCGGGTGGCGCAGCGCCTTCAGGAGGTAGATCGCCGAGATCAGGACGAAGGCCGCGAGCGAGATCCAGAGCGCACCGAGCGCGAAGGGCTCGGCCCACAGATAGCTCGGCGCGGCGGCGTGGAACGCGAGCGTGACGCCGAAAAGGCCCATCAGCACCGCGAAGAAGGTCACGGGATAATGCTCGAGCCAGCCATGGGCCCTGTCGCCTGTCGCAGCCTCGGTCATCGTCTCGCCCCGCTGAGGTTGTCTTGGTCAATCATCTACGCCCTCCCCGGCGCGGATGCAGCGTCGCGTCCTGTCGCAGGCGCTCAGCGCTCGGGCGGGATCGAGTAGGTGAGCGAGGCGCGGGCCACCGGCGCCTCCACCCCCTCCGAGAACAGGAGGCATTCGCCCACCGCCAGCACGCGCCCGAGCTTCAGGAGGCGGCATTCGCAGACCATGTCCACCCCCGCCGCGGGCTTGCGCATGAAATCGATCGCGCAACTCGTCGTGACCGCCAGCGCCTTCGGCCCGATCATGGCGAGGATCGCGAGATAGACCGAGACATCGGCCAGCGCGAACATCGACGGCCCCGAAACGGTGCCGCCGGGGCGCAGGTGCCGGTGCGCCACCGGCATCCGCACCCGGATGCGCATCTCGCCCACCTCGTCGATGACGAAGTCCCCGGCCGTCTGCGGGAACTCGACCTCCATGAACCGCGCGAGCGCGGCCGCGTCCATCTGTAGCGCCATGTCCCTGCCTGTTCCCCCTCTGCCCTTTTGCGGATAACCTGCCCCCCGGTGGCGAGACTGGCAAGGGAGAGACCGGGGTGGCCGACGAAATCCTGCTGCGCGAGGACCGGGGCGCAGTCACGTATCTGACGATGAATTCCCCCGGCAATCTCAACGCCTTGTCGGACGCGATGATCGGCGAGCTGACGGCCGCCTTCACCGCGCTGATGCGCACCGAGACGAGCCGCGTGATCGTGCTCCGGGGCGTGGGCAAGGCCTTCTGCGCGGGCCACGACCTCAAGGAGATGACCGCCAAGCGGCAGGCGAACGACGGCGGCGCGAAGGCGATCCGCGACCTCTTCGACCGCTGCTCGGCGATGATGCAGATGATCCCCCGCCTGCCCCAGCCGGTCATCGCCGAGGTGCACGGCATCGCGACCGCGGCGGGCTGCCAGCTCGTCGCGTCCTGCGACCTCGCGGTGGCGGCCGAGGGCACGCGCTTCGGCGTCAACGGCGTGAACATCGGCCTCTTCTGCTCGACGCCCATGGTGGCCCTGTCGCGCAACGTGCCGCGCAAGCAGGTCTTCGAGATGCTGACGACGGGCGAGTTCGCCGACGCCCACC
>NZ_JBQLZP010000200.1:0-1112 GCF_052168335.1 Roseicyclus sp.
CGGCACCGCCAAGGAGGTCGTCTTCGTCGACATCAACGCGGCGCGCGCCCGCGCCGAGGCCGAGGACATCGCCCATGCCGTGCCCTTCGCCGCGCCCGCGATCGTGCGCCACGGCGACTATGCGGACCTGAAGGGCGCCGGTGTCGTGATCCTCGCCTGCGGGGTCTCGCAGAAGCCGGGCGAGACGCGGCTGGCGCTGCTCGAACGGAATGCCGAGGTCTTCCGCGCCGTGGTGGGCGAGGTCATGGCCGTCTGTCCCGACGCGATCCTCCTCGTCGCCTCGAACCCGGTCGACATCATGGGGCAGATCACGCAGGCGCTCTCGGGCCTGCCGCCGGGGCGGGTGATCGGCTCGGGCACGATCCTCGACACCGCGCGGTTCCGCTGGCTCCTCGGGCGGCACCTCGGCATCTCGCCGAGCTCGGTCCACGCCTATGTCCTCGGCGAGCACGGCGACTCGGAGGTGCTGTCCTGGTCGAACGCGCGCGCGGGCTCGGTCGCGCTGACCTCCTTCGCGGCGCAGGTCGGCGCGGCGCTGACCCAGGACGTGCGCGAGCGGATCGACCGGGGCGTCAGGAACGCCGCCTACACGATCATCGAGGGCAAGGGCGCGACCTGGTACGGGATCGGCGGCGGCCTCGCGCGGATCGTCGGCGCCATCGCGGGGGACGAGCAGGCGGTCCTTTCCGTCTCCATCGTCGAGAAGGACGTGCTCGGCGTGACGGACGTGGCCCTGTCGCTGCCGCGCCTCGTCGGGCGCGACGGGGTGACGGGCACGCTCTGGCCCGAGCTGGACGCCGCCGAGACCGAGGGCCTCCGCGCTTCGGCCGAGATCCTGCGCGGGCGCTTCGGGCAGATATCGCTCTGAGCCGTCAGACCGCGTCGAGGTAGAGGTCCGTCCGCTCCTCCTCGGAGAGCTCGGCCATGTAGTGCAGCTCCTGCCGCTTGGTGGCGAGGAAGTTCTCGCGCAGCGTCGGCGTGAAGATGCGCGCGATCTCGGGGCTTTCGGCGAAGGCTTCGATGGCCCCCTCCCAGGTCGCCGGCATCTCGGGCAGGTCCTGGGAATAGGCGTTGCCGGTGATCGGCGGCGGCGGCGCGGCCTCGTCCTCCAG
>NZ_JBQLZP010000201.1:0-7634 GCF_052168335.1 Roseicyclus sp.
ATCAGGCGCGCCTGCGCGAGGCTGCGCGCCACGTCGATCTCCGTCGCATCGGCGGCGATCAGGGCGACGTGGTCCCGCACGCGCCCGGCATTGGGCTCGTAGATCAGCGTCTTCATCGGCTCCTCCCTTGGCGGCGGGCCCTCCCCGGCCCTTCCTCCGTCCCGATGACGTGCATGAGTTGATATTCTATCGCCGATCACACGCGAATGACAGACTTGAAATAATCCGCGAGGTCAGAACGGCACGTCGCCCGCCGCATCCGCCGAGACGAGGAAACGGCCCACGACGTGCTTTTCCCCCGCCTTGTCGAAGGCGACGCAGAGCTTGTCGCCCTCCACCGAAGTCACGGTCCCGTAGCCGAATTTCTGATGGAAGACGCGGTCTCCCGCCGAAAACGCGCTGACGGCTTCCGCGTCGATGGTGATGCCGCGCGATTCGGAGGGCTGGCGCAGGCCGTGGCGGCCCTGGTTCTCCTGCAGCCGCTTCCAACCGGGGGAGTTGTAGACATCCGCCCGCGCCGCCCGGTCGTGCAGGTCCGAACCGCGCATCATGTCGGCGACCGGGCTGGCCGAGGCGGACATGCCGCGCCCGTGGCCGTAGAGGCCGGGCGGCGTCAGCACCTCGACATGCTCGGGCGGCAGTTCGTCGATGAAGCGCGAGGGCATCTGGCTCTGCCATTGCCCGTAGACGCGGCGGTTGCCCGCGAAGGAGATCGTGCAGACCTCCTCGGCCCGCGTGATGCCGACATAGGCAAGGCGCCGCTCCTCCTCGAGGCCCTTGAGCCCGGTCTCGTCCATCGAGCGCTGCGAGGGAAAGAGGCCATCCTCCCAGCCGGGCAGGAACACCGCCGGAAACTCCAGCCCCTTCGCGGCATGCAGCGTCATCAGCGTGACCTTGGGCTCGGCATCGTCCTGCTCGTTGTCCATGATCAGGCTGACATGTTCGAGGAAGCCCTGAAGGTTTTCGAACTCCTCCAGCGCCTTCACCAGTTCCTTGAGGTTTTCCAGCCGGCCCGGCGCCTCGGGCGTCTTGTCGTTCTGCCACATCGCGGTATAGCCGCTCTCGTCGAGGATCGCCTCGGCGAGCTCGATGTGGCTGAGCTTGTCGCCGGCCCCCAGATCCTCGATCAGGTCGTCCGAGGCGACCGCCACCGCCCCCGCCATCATCGAGCGCCAGCGCCCCAGCGCCTCGAGGAAGGCCTTGAGCTCCTTCGCCCCCTTGCCGCCGATCGCCCCGTCCGAGACGGCGATATGCGCGCCCTCCACGAGGCTCACGCCGTTGGCGCGCGCGACCCGCTGGATCGTCTGCACCGCCTTGTCCCCGAGGCCGCGCTTGGGGGTGTTCACCACCCGCTCGAAGGCGAGGTCGTCCTCGGGGCTCACCACGAGGCGGAAATAGGCCATGGCGTCCCGGATCTCCATCCGCTCGTAGAAGCGGGGGCCGCCGATCACGCGATAGGGCATGCCGATGGTCAGGAACCGGTCCTCGAAGGCGCGCATCTGGTGCGAGGCGCGCACGAGGATGGCGATGCCGTCGGGGCTGATCGGGTCCATGCCGCGGGTGCCGCGAGCCATGGCCTCGATCTCCTCGCCGACCCAGCGCGCCTCCTCTTCGCCGTCCCAGTGGCCGATGAGGCGGACCTTGTGCCCCTCCTCGGCGTCGGTCCAGAGCGTCTTGCCCAGCCGCTCGCGGTTGCCCGCGATGACGCCGGAGGCCGCGGCGAGGATATGCGGCGTCGAGCGGTAGTTCTGCTCCAGCCGGACGACGTGGGCGCCGGGAAAGTCCTTCTCGAAGCGCAGGATGTTGCCCACCTCGGCCCCGCGCCAGCCGTAGATCGACTGGTCGTCGTCGCCGACGCAGCAGATGTTGGAATGCCCCTGCGCCAGAAGCCGCAGCCAGAGATACTGCGCCACGTTCGTGTCCTGGTACTCGTCGACGAGGATGTAGCGGAACCAGCGCTGGTACTGCGCGAGGAGGTCGGGGTTCTCCTGGAAGATGCGGATGACGTGGAGCAGGAGGTCGCCGAAATCGACCGCGTTCAGGTCGCGCAGGCGCTGCTGGTACTCGGCATAGAGGGCGGGACCGTGCCGGTTGAAGGCACCGGCCTCGGCGGCGGGCAGCTTCTCGGGCGTCAGCGCGCGGTTCTTCCAGCCGTCGATGACCGCGGCGAGCTGGCGCGCGGGCCAGCGCTTCTCGTCGATGTTCGCGGCAGCGATGAGCTGCTTCAAGAGCCGCACCTGGTCGTCGGTGTCGAGGATGGTGAAGTTCGACTTCAGCCCGACGAGCTCCGCGTGGCGGCGCAGGAGCTTCACGCAGATCGCGTGGAAGGTGCCGAGCCAGGGCATCCCCTCCACCGCCTCGCCCAGCAGGTTGCCCACCCGGTTGCGCATCTCGCGCGCGGCCTTGTTGGTGAAGGTCACGGCGAGGATCTCGTTCGGCCGCGCGGTGCCGGTGGCCAGCAGGTGCGCGATCCGCGCGGTCAGCGCGCGGGTCTTGCCGGTGCCCGCGCCCGCGAGCATGAGGACGGGCCCCTCCATCCGCTGCACGGCCTCGGCCTGCGCGGGGTTCAGGCCCTCGAGATGCGGCATCGGCCGCGCCGCCATCGCGCGGGCGGAGAGGGGAACACGCGCCGCCGCCTCGAAGGCGTCGTCGTCGTCGAAGGAATGCGGGAAGCTGCTCATGGTCCGATCATAGGGCGGATCGGGGCGCAGTTAAAGCTTTGTTCGCAGATTGTTCCCCATTTCGCGCGGGCCCCGCCGCGTGGCGGACCTCTGGACAAGACGGCGGTCATGGGGCTCTAGGTTCCGCCATGAGTCTCGATGCCCGATTCCCCGCGATTTCCGACCTGAAGGCGCGCGCGCGCCGGCGCATTCCCCATTTCGTCTGGGAATACCTCGACAGCGCGACCGGCACGGAGAGCGCGCACCGCCGCGGCCGCGAGGCCTTCGACCGCGTCCTGTTCCGGCCCGCCGCCCTCCGGGGCGAGATCGCGCCGGAGATCTCCACGACCTTCCTCGGGCGCGACTATCCGCTGCCCGTGGGCATCGCGCCCCTCGGCATGTCGGGCCTCGTCTGGCCGGAGGCGGAGATGCACCTCGCCCGCCACGCGGCGAAGGCGGGCATTCCCTACTGCCTCTCGACCGTGGCCACCCGCACGCCCGAGGACCTGAAGGGCGCCCATGGCGACCAGGGCTGGTTCCAGATGTATCCGCCGCGCGATCCGGGGATGCGCGACGACATGCTCGCCCGCGCGAAGGGTGCGGGGTTCCACACGCTGATCCTGACCGTGGACGTGCCCGCCGCCTCGCGGCGCGAGCGGCAGACGCGGGGCGGTCTCGTCCAGCCGCCGCGCCTGACGCCCCGGCTGATGGCGCAGGTGGCGCTCTGCCCCGCCTGGGCCATGGGCATCCAGGCGACCGGCATGCCCCGGATGCGGCTGATGGACAGCTATGCCGACCAGGAGAAGATGGGCCGCCTGCCCTCGACCGCGCATGTCGGCTACCTCCTGCGCGCGGCGCCCGACTGGGACTACGTGCGCGCGCTCCGCGAGCGGTGGGAGGGGCCGCTGATCATCAAGGGCGTGCTCGAGCCCGAGGTCGCGACGCAGGCCGAGGCCGAGGGCGTGGACGCGGTCTGGGTCTCGAACCACGCCGGCCGCCAGTTCGACGGCGCGCCCGCCAGCATCGACGTGCTGCCCCAGATCCGCGCGGCGACGCGCCTGCCTCTCATCCTCGACAGCGGGATCGAGGGCGGGCTCGACATCCTCAGGGCGCTGGCGCTCGGAGCGGACTTCGTGATGATGGGCCGGGCTTGGCACTACGCGCTCGGCGCGCTCGGGCGCGAGGGGCCCGCGCATCTCCAGGACATCCTCGCCAAGGACATGACATCCAACATGGCGCAGATCGGCGCGCGGCGGCTCGGGGACCTGGCGGGGCGGCTAGTTGGTGACCACGGCCTCCAGCACCCGGTCTAGCGGACAGCGCGCGGCGATCGTCGGATCGGAGGGCAGGTCGTCCTCGCCATAGGCGCGACCGCTGCGCAACCCGGCGCGCGCCGCCCAGCTCTCGAGGAAACCCGCCGGGCATCGCGCATACGCGACCCCGAGGTGCCCCGTCACGAGGCGCATTTCCAGTTCGTAGCGGCCCTCGGCCCCATCGGTGTCGATCAGCACGACGAGCGGCAGCTTGCCCGTGAAATGCGCGGCGAGCGCGGCCTGGTGGACGCTGTCGCGGACCGAGGCCGTCTCGTCCATGCCGACCTCGATGACGTGCGTGGGCGTCTCGCAATCCACGCGGATGTAGCGCGGGCGCTCATAGCCGTAGACCTCGAAGAACTGCCGCGATTCCGGCTCCGCCCCGCCGAGGAGCGAGCAGAGCAGCGCGATGTAGGTGGCTTCGGTCGGCATGGCAAAATGCTAACACTTCGTTAACGCACCCGCCACCGCGTTAACCTTTTGCCACCCGGCCTGCGTCCAAGCATCGGCTTGCTCGCGCCCCGGTTGCGGCCTACAGATTCTGCGTCTGCGAAAGGGAGTGCCGTCCGAGATGCCCGAATTCAGGAAGATCCTCGTCGCGAACCGGGGCGAAATCGCGATCCGCGTCATGCGGGCGGCCAACGAACTGGGCAAGCGGACGGTCGCGGTCTACGCCGAGGAGGACAAGCTCTCGCTCCACCGCTTCAAGGCGGACGAGGCCTACAAGATCGGCGAGGGGCTGGGCCCCGTCGCGGCCTATCTCTCGATCCCCGAGATCATCCGCGTCGCGCGCGACTGCGGCGCGGACGCGATCCATCCGGGCTATGGCCTCCTGTCCGAGAACCCGGCCTTCGTGGATGCCTGCGCGGCCGCCGGCATCGCCTTCATCGGCCCCAGAGCCGAGACCATGCGCGCGCTCGGCGACAAGGCCAGCGCGCGTCGGGTGGCGATGGAGGCGGGCGTGCCCGTCATCCCGGCGACCGGGGTGCTCGGCGACGACATGGACGCCATCGCGAAGGAGGCCGAGGAGATCGGCTATCCCCTGATGCTCAAGGCCTCCTGGGGCGGCGGCGGGCGGGGGATGCGCCCGATCATGGGGCCGAAGGAACTGGCCGAGAAGGTCCGCGAGGGCCGCCGCGAGGCCGAGGCCGCCTTCGGCAACGGCGAGGGCTACCTCGAGAAGATGATCCTGCGCGCGCGCCACGTCGAAGTGCAGATCCTCGGCGACCACCACGGCAACATCTACCACCTCTACGAGCGCGACTGCTCGGTCCAGCGCCGCAACCAGAAGGTCGTCGAGCGCGCGCCCGCCCCCTACCTCTCGGGCGCCCAGCGCGAGGAACTGTGCCTCCTCGGCAAGAAGATCTGCGAGCACGTGAACTACCAGTGCGCGGGCACGGTCGAGTTCCTGATGGATATGGACACGGGGAAATTCTACTTCATCGAGGTGAACCCCCGCGTGCAGGTCGAGCACACCGTGACCGAGGAGGTCACCGGCATCGACATCGTGCGCGCCCAGATCCTCATCACCGAGGGCAAGTCCCTCGTCGAGGCCACGGGCATCGCCAGCCAGTACGACGTGAAGCTCGACGGCCACGCGATCCAGTGCCGGATCACGACCGAGGACCCGACCAACAACTTCATCCCCGACTACGGGCGCATCACCGCCTATCGCGGCGCGACCGGCATGGGCATCCGCCTCGACGGCGGCACGGCCTATTCGGGCGCGGTCATCACGCGCTACTACGACAGCCTGCTCGAGAAGGTGACCGCCTGGGCGCCGACGCCCGAGGCCGCCATCGCGCGGATGGACCGCGCGCTCAGGGAATTCCGCATCCGGGGCGTGAACACCAACATCGCCTTCGTCGAGAACCTGCTCAAGCACCCGACGTTCCTGTCGAACCGCTACACGACCAAGTTCATCGACGAGACCCCCGCGCTCTTCGACTTCAAGCCGCGCCGCGACCGGGCGACGCGCATCCTGACCTACATCGCCGACGTGACCGTGAACGGGCATCCCGAGACGCAGGGCAGGCCCCGCCCCCGCGCCGAGGTGAAGGACCCGAGGCCGCCCGCGCTGCGCACGGACACGCCGAGGCTCGGCACCCGCCAGCTCCTCGAGGAGGGCGGGCCGGAGGCGGTCGCGAAGTGGATGAAGGAGCAGAAGCGCCTCCTCGTCACCGACACGACCATGCGCGACGGGCACCAGTCGCTGCTGGCGACCCGGATGCGCTCGATCGACATGATCAAGGTCGCGCCCGCCTATGCCGCGAACCTGCCCGAGCTTTTCTCCGTCGAGTGCTGGGGCGGCGCCACCTTCGACGTGGCCTACCGCTTCCTCCAGGAATGCCCCTGGCAGCGCCTGCGCGACATCCGCGCGGCGATGCCCAACATCATGACGCAGATGCTCCTCCGGGGGGCAAACGGGGTCGGCTACACGAACTATCCCGACAACGTCGTGCAGGCCTTCGTGAAGCAGGCCGCCGACAGCGGCGTCGACGTCTTCCGCGTCTTCGACAGCCTCAACTGGGTCGAGAACATGCGCGTCGCCATGGACGCCGTGCAGGAGACGGGCCGGATCTGCGAGGGCACGATCTGCTACACCGGCAACATCCTCGACCCCGACCGCGCCAAGTACGACCTGAAGTACTACGTGAAGATGGCCAAGGAGCTCGAGGCCGCGGGCGCGCACGTCCTGGGCCTGAAGGACATGGCGGGCCTGCTCAAGCCCGCCTCGGCCGCCGTCCTGATCCCGGCGCTGAAGGACGCGGTGGACCTGCCGATCCACTTCCACACGCACGACACGGCCGGCATCGCCTGCGGCACGATCCTCGCGGCCTCGGCGGCGGGCGTCGATGCCGTCGACTGCGCGATGGACGCGCTCAGCGGCAACACAAGCCAGGCGACGCTCGGCACAATCGTCGAGGCGCTGTCCTTCACCGAGCGCGACACCGGCCTCGACATCGGCGCGATCCGCGAGATCTCCGACTACTGGGAAGCCGTGCGCGCCCATTACGCCGCCTTCGAGAGCGGGATGCAGGCCCCGGCCTCCGAGGTCTATCTCCACGAGATGCCGGGCGGGCAGTTCACCAACCTCAAGGCGCAGGCGCTTTCCATGGGGCTCGAGGACCGCTGGCACGAGGTGGCGCAGATGTACGCCGACGTGAACCGCATGTTCGGCGACATCGTGAAGGTCACGCCGTCGTCCAAGGTCGTGGGCGACATGGCGCTGATGATGGTGAGCCAGGGCCTGACGCGCGAGGACGTGGAGAACCCGGAGAAGGACGTCTCCTTCCCCGACAGCGTCATCGACATGATGCGCGGCAACCTCGGCCAGCCCCCGGGCGGCTTCCCGCCGGGCATCCTGAAGAAGGTGCTGAAGGACGAGCAGCCGATCCTCGACCGGCCCGGCCTGCACGTGAAGCCCGCCGATCTCGAGAAGACCCGCAAGGAGGTCGAGGCCAAACTCGACCGCACCATCGATGACGAGGACCTGATGGGCTACATGATGTATCCCAAGGTCTTCACCGACTACGCGACGCGCCACAAGGAATACGGGCCGGTCCGGACGCTGCCCACGCGCACCTTCTTCTACGGGATGGAGCCCGGCGAGGAGATCGAGGCCGAGATCGACCCCGGCGTGCGCCTGGTGATCCAGCTC
>NZ_JBQLZP010000202.1:0-1829 GCF_052168335.1 Roseicyclus sp.
CATGGATCGGCCGCGTGTCGCCGTAGAGGACGACGTCCGTGACGGCGTGCTCCGCCAGGAGCGACGCGATCCGCGCGGGCCAGCCGTCGAGGGCCTGGGTCTGGGCGATGTAGCTTTTCCGGTCTGGCCAGAACGCCTCGTCCCCGCGGTTGAAGCCGACCCGCAGCGTCCTCGCGCCGGCGGCGGCGAGCTGGCGCGAGAGGCGCCAGAAGAAGGGTCCGTGCGGACCCTGGAGGAACAGGAAGACGCGGTCGTCGTGACGTGGGAACATGGAGGCGCTCATTAACATGCCGCAGTTAACGCGTTCCTTCTGCAAGGACAAAGCCTCCGGGACGGCCAGCGGTGCTTTTCCGTCGGCCCGTTGCCGGGAGGACTCTTGCGGCCCGGTTCCCGAGGGCGCTAGGTGGAGGCGAGGACCGCATGGCATCAGGAGCGGAGGCCGCATGTTCACCGGAATCATCACCGATGTCGGCCGCATCCGGCGGCTGGAGCGGCGGGGCGACCTCCACGCCCGGATCGCCACCGCCTACGACACCGGCAGCATCGAGATCGGCGCCTCCATCGCCTGCGACGGCGTCTGCCTGACCGTCACGGCCACGGGCGGCGACTGGTTCGACGTCGACATCTCGGCCGAGACGCTGTCGAAGACGACGATCGGGGACTGGGCCGAGGGCGATCCGGTCAATCTCGAGCGCGCGCTGAAGGTCGGCGACGAGCTCGGCGGGCACATCGTCTCGGGCCATGTCGACGGCGTGGCCGAGGTCGTGGCGACGCGGGAGGAGGGGGAGTCCACCCGCTTCACCTTCCGCGCGCCCGAGGCGCTGGCCCGCTTCATCGCGCCGAAGGGCTCCGTCGCGCTCGACGGCACGTCGCTCACGGTGAACGAGGTGACGGGCGCAGAATTCGGCGTGAACATCATCCCGCACACCAAGGCCGTGACCACCTGGGGTGGCGTCAAGGCGGGCGACCGGGTGAACCTCGAGATCGACACCCTCGCGCGCTACGTGGCGCGGCTCCAGGACTGGCAGGGCGGCTGACCGGCCGGCCGCGGCCCCGGCGGATGGGTCGAAGGGCGTATTTGGAGAAAGATGAAGCAGGCGCGCGGCCCAAGATCGGCCATCCCGAGGAAGGGCGGACTTGGAGAACGGGCTTCGCGGGCGCATGCTGGCGGCGCGAGCCGGATTGGTGGAGGACGCATGGGCGGGATGGGACATAATGGCGGGCCGACGATGGAGGCGGGCTACGGCTTCCGCAAGGTCGCGTGGGGCAAGGCACGGCGCGCGCTCCTGCCGGCGCTGCCGCTGGAGATCGTGCGCATCCACGTGGCGCGCGCCAAACGCCTCGGGCTGCCCTACAGGACCTATGCCACGATCCGCGCGACCTCCGGGCACGACATCGTCGGCTTCCTCTTCTCGGGCAACGCGCTGGAGCTGGCGCCCGCGCGCCCGGCGCCGCCCGAGCGCCTGGCCCTGCGCCTCGCCGACCTCGGGGGCGCGGCCGGGCGTCTCGCCGCCGTCCATGCGCCGCTGAGCCCCGGTCTCGTCCTGCGCGCGACGCCCGGGCTCGACGCGGCCGAGCGCGCGCCCGACATCCTGATGCCCTGGGGCGAGATGCGCACGCGGCTTCGCGGCTTCGTACGCGCGCAGGGGCTTCCGCCCGACGGCGTGGTGCTCGTCTCGGCCACCGCGCTCGAGCGGGAATGGTGCGGCGCGGCGGGCCTTGCGGGCAACCTGAGCGCCGAGGCCTTCTTCGCGGCGGCGGGCTGAGCGCAGCGCACCGTCCGGGCGCCTCCCCGTTCCTTCATCCTGGCGACAAACTCTCGGGGGGAG
>NZ_JBQLZP010000203.1:0-1270 GCF_052168335.1 Roseicyclus sp.
CTCCGCCCGGCGCCCGGTCGCGTCGGACGCGCCGCCGCCGCCCCCCAACACCTGACCCGGCCAACGCCCGACCCGGCCAACGCTGACCTGGCCAACGCCTGACCTGGAGCGACGACGACGTGAACGACCGACCAGCAAGGGCCCAGCCCGTCCCGCTCCGTATCGGGGCGGGACTACTCGTCTCCGTCCTGCTGGCCGGATGCGTCACGGCCCCGGCTCCGCCGCCTCCGAGCGCTCCGCCTCCCGAGGCGCCCGCCCCGGCCCCCGGCCCCTCGGCGGAGAGCCAGAGCTTCGCGCGCTACTACGCCTCGGTCGAGGCGCGGCTGCTGGCCGACGGGCTCCTGCGCCGCGACGGCGGCGGCCAGGACGCGCCTTTCACCGCCCGCCAGCTCGCCGAGAACTTCGAGCGGATCGCGCTCTACGACGAGTACACGCTGACCGGCGGACGCTTCGTCGCGCAGGAGACGCCCTCGCGCCTCCGCCGGTGGGCCCAGCCCGTGCGCCTCCAGCCCCATTTCGGCCCCTCGGTCGCGCCCGGGCAGCGCGCCACCGACATCGCCGAGCTCTCGGGCTTCGCCGCCCGCCTCGCGCGGGTGACGGGTCATCCGATCCGCACCGTGACCTCGGGCGGCAACTTCCACGTCCTCTACGTCGACCGCGACACGCAACGCGACATCGGCCCGCTCGTGCGCAGCCTCGTGCCCGGCGTCGGCGATGCGACCGTGGCCGAGATCGAGCGCCTGCCGCGCTTCACCTTCTGCTCGGTCTACGCCTTCTCGGAGGCGGGCGGCGGCTCGACCTACGTGGCGGCGATCGCGATCATCCGCGACGAGCACCCGCCGCTCCTGCGCCGCTCCTGCATCCACGAGGAGATCGCGCAGGGCCTCGGCCTGCCCAACGACAGCCCCGCCGCGCGCCCCTCGATCTTCAACGACGACGAGGAATTCGCGCTTCTCACGGGCCACGACGAGCTGCTGCTGCGCATGCTCTACGACCGGCGGCTCCGGCCCGGAATGCGGCCCGACGAGGCCCGCCCGATCGTGCGGCAGATCGCCGAGGAACTGCTCGGCGACCCGTCCTGACATGGCGGCGCTCGCGGCCGCCCTGCCGCTCGCCATCGTGCTGGGGACGATGGGCTTTTTCGGCCTCTCGGCGGCGAAGGCGGGGGCCATCGGCCTTGCCGCGGCACTCGCCGTGGCGCTCGTCGTCTTCGGGCCGCTGCCGGGCGGCGCCGCGGCCACGCTGACCGGCGCGGGTGCCGAGGCGCTGA
>NZ_JBQLZP010000204.1:0-9279 GCF_052168335.1 Roseicyclus sp.
TTCTACTACAGCCGGAAGAACGCCCCCGTCCCCTGCTGACCCCAGACCACACGACCGGAGCGCGGCCCAGGCCGCCGCGCTCCGAAGGCAGCCCATAGGAGAACGAGATGAGCCACCTGCTCGACAGACTGAACTTCCTCCGGTCCAATACGCTGGAAGAGTTCTCGAACGGCCACGGGCAAGTGACCCGCGAGAGCCGCGCCTGGGAAGAGACCTACAGAAACCGCTGGCGCCACGACAAGGTCGTGCGCTCGACCCACGGGGTGAACTGCACCGGCTCGTGCTCGTGGAAGATCTACGTGAAGTCCGGGATCGTGACCTGGGAGACGCAGCAGACCGACTATCCCCGCACGCGTCCCGACCTGCCGAACCACGAGCCCCGCGGCTGCGCGCGCGGCGCCTCCTACAGCTGGTATCTCTACTCCGCCAACCGGGTGAAGAACCCGCTGATCCGGGGTCGGCTGATGAAGGCCTGGCGCCGGATGCGCGAGACGATGAGCCCGATCGAGGCCTGGACCGCGATCCAGTCGGACCCGATCCTGCGCGCCTCCTACGTCGAGACGCGCGGCAAGGGCGGCTTCGTCCGCGCGAGCTGGGACGAGGCGACCGAGATCGTGGCGGCCGCGAACGCCTGGACGGCCAGGACCTACGGGCCCGACCGGATCTTCGGCTTCTCGCCGATCCCGGCCATGTCCATGGTCTCCTACGCCGCGGGCTCGCGCTACCTGTCGCTGATGGGCGGCGTCTGCATGTCCTTCTACGACTGGTACTGCGACCTGCCGCCCGCCTCGCCGATGACCTGGGGCGAGCAGACGGACGTGCCGGAATCGGCGGACTGGTACAATGCGGGCTACCTGCTCCTCTGGGGCTCGAACGTGCCGCAGACCCGGACGCCCGACGCGCATTTCTACACCGAGGCGCGTTATCGCGGCACCAAGTCGGCGGTGATCTGCCCCGACTATTCCGAGGCCGCGAAGTTCGGCGACGTGTGGCTCAACGTGAAGCAGGGCACCGACGCCGCGCTCGCCATGGCCTTCGGTCACGTCATCCTGCGCGAGTTCCACCTCGACCGGCAGGCGGAGTACTTCGAGGAGTATTGCCGCAAGTACTCGGACTTCCCGATGCTGGTGCAGCTCGAGGAGAAGGACGGGTGCCTGATCCCCGGCCGGTTCCTGCGCGCGGGCGACCTCGACGGCAAGCTCGGCGAGGAGACGAACCCCGAGTGGAAGACGGTCGCCTGGGACGAGGTCTCGGGCGGGCTCGTGTCGCCCAACGGCTCCATCGGCTACCGCTGGGGCGGTGCGCCGGCCGGCGCCGAGAAGACGCCGGGCGAGGGCAAGACCGGCATGGCGGCGGGCGCCGACATGGACACCGCGCGCTGGAACCTCGAGGAGCGGGCGAAGGGCGCCGACACGCGCCTGAAGATGTCGCTGATCCTCGAGGGCGACCATGACGAGGTCGCGGGCGTCGACTTCCCCTATTTCGGCGCCGACGCGACCGAGGCCTTCGATGCGGGTGACCGCCGGCCGAACGTCCTGACCAAGAACGTGCCGGTGAAGCGCATCCGCACGGCGGAGGGCGAGGTGGCGGTCGCCACCGTCTTCGACCTGTTCTGCGCAAACTACGGGCTCGACCGGGGCCTCGGCGGCGACTGGGTCGCGAAGGACTATGCCGAGGACGTGCCGGGCACCCCCGCCTGGGCCGAGGCGATCACCGGCGTCTCCGCCGACAAGATCGTCCACGTCGCCCGCGAGTTCGCCCAGACCGCCGAGAAGACCAACGGCAAGTCCATGATCATCATCGGTGCCGCGATGAACCACTGGTACCACATGGACATGAACTACCGCGGCGTCATCAACATGCTGGTGATGTGCGGATGCGTCGGCCAGTCGGGCGGCGGCTGGGCGCACTACGTGGGGCAGGAGAAGCTCCGGCCGCAGACCGGGTGGACGCCGCTCGCCTTCGCGCTCGACTGGGGCAGGCCGCCCCGGCACATGAACTCGACCTCGGCCTGGTATGCCCATACCGACCAGTGGCGCTACGAGACGCTGACGGCGGGCGAGATCCTCTCGCCGACGGCGCCCGAGGGCGACTGGGACGTGTCGATGATCGACTACAACATCCGCGCCGAGCGGATGGGGTGGCTGCCCTCCGCGCCGCAGCTCAGGACCAATCCGCTGGAGGTGGCGAAGGCCGCGAAGGCGGCGGGCAGGCCGGTGGCCGACTACGTCGCGGACGAGCTCAAGTCCGGGCGGCTCGAGATGTCCTGCGAGGACCCCGACGCGCCCGAGAACTGGCCGCGGAACCTCTTCGTCTGGCGCTCGAACCTGCTCGGCTCGTCCGGCAAGGGGCACGAGTACTTCCTCAAGCACCTGCTCGGCACCGATCACGGCGTCCTCGGCCGCGATCTCGGCGAGGAGGGGCGGCAGCTTCCGAAGGAGGCGCGGTGGCACGAGGAGGGTCCGCGCGGCAAGCTCGACCTGCTGGTGACGATCGACTTCCGGATGAGCACCACGGCCGTCTACTCCGACATCGTGCTGCCCACGGCGTCCTGGTACGAGAAGAACGACCTCAACACCTCGGACATGCATCCGTTCATCCATCCGCTCCAGGCGGCAGTGGACCCGGCCTACGAGTCGAAGTCCGACTGGGAGATCTTCAAGGCCATCGCCATGAAGGTGCAGGAGGTCGCGCCCGAGATCCTCGGCGTCGAGACCGACATCGTCGCGCTGCCGATCCTGCACGATACGGCCGGCGAGATCGCGCAGGACCAGGTCAGGGACTGGAAGCGCGGCGAGTGCGACCTGATCCCCGGCAGGACGGCGCCGAACTTCATCGCGGTCGAGCGGGACTACACCGCCATCGGCGACCGGTTCTGCGCGCTCGGGCCGCTGATGGACAAGCTCGGCAACGGCGGCAAGGGCATCGCGTGGAAGACCGAGCACGAGGTGCAGCACCTGCGCGAGCTGAACGGCGTATGGGAAGACGGGCCGGCCAGGGGATGCGCGAAGATCGTCACCGACATCGATGCGGCCGAGGTCATCCTGATGCTCGCCCCCGAGACCAACGGCGAGGTCGCGGTCAAGGCGTGGGAGGCGCTGTCGAAGGCCACGGGCCGGGAGCACGCGCACCTCGCGCTGCCCAAGGAGGACGAGAAGATCCGCTTCCGCGACATCGCCGCCCAGCCGAGGAAGATCATCTCCTCGCCCACCTGGTCGGGCCTCGAGAGCGAGAAGGTCTGCTACAACGCGGGCTACACCAACGTCCACGAACTGATCCCGTGGCGGACCCTCACTGGGCGCCAGCAGCTCTACCAGGATCACCTCTGGATGCGGGCCTTCGGCGAGGGCTTCATGTCCTACCGCCCGCCGGTCGACCTGAAGACCGTGACCGCGGAGATCAACCACGAGGCGCGGGACGCCCAGCCCCACGTCGTGCTGAACTTCATCACGCCGCACCAGAAATGGGGCATCCACTCCACCTATTCCGACAACCTCCTGATGCTGACGCTCAACCGCGGCGGTCCGGTGATCTGGATCTCCGAGAACGACGCGGCGAAGGCGGGCATCGTCGATAACGACTGGGTGGAGCTCTACAACGCGAACGGTGCGCTGACGGCCCGCGCGGTCGTCAGCCAGCGCATGAAGGACGGAACGACCTTCATGTACCACGCCCAGGAAAAGATCGTGAACACGCCCGGCTCGGAGAAGACGGGCAAGCGCGGGGGCATCCACAACTCCGTCACCCGCGCCACGCTGAAACCCACCCACATGATCGGCGGCTACGCCCAGCAGTCCTACGGCTTCAACTACTACGGCACCGTGGGCGCGAACCGGGACGAGTTCGTCATCGTCAGGAAGATGCGGAAGGTCGACTGGCTGGACCGCGAAGCGACCGCAAAGGAGGCCGCGGAATGAGAGTGCGCGCACAGATCGGCATGGTGCTGAACCTCGACAAGTGCATCGGGTGTCACACCTGTTCGGTGACCTGCAAGAACGTCTGGACCAGCCGCGACGGCGTCGAATACGCCTGGTTCAACAACGTCGAGACCAAGCCCGGCACCGGCTATCCCACCGACTGGGAGAACCAGAAGCGCTGGAACGGCGGCTGGGAGCGGACGAAATCCGGCAAGCTCCAGCCCAGGCAGGGCAGCAAATGGCGGATCCTGGCGAACCTCTTCGCCAACCCGGACCTGCCCGAGATCGACGACTACTACGAGCCGTTCGACTTCGACTACGACCACCTCAAGTCCGCTCCCGAGATGGAGGCGTTCCCCACGGCGCGCCCCCGCTCGAAGATCACCGGCGAGCGGATCGAGAAGATCGAGAAGGGCCCGAACTGGGAGGAGATCCTCGGCGGCGAGTTCTCCAAGCGCGGCCAGGACTACAACTTCGAGGGCGTGCAGAAGGAGATCTACGGGGAATACGAGAACACCTTCATGATGTATCTCCCCCGGCTCTGCGAGCATTGCCTGAACCCGGCCTGCGCCGCGTCGTGCCCGTCCGGCGCGATCTACAAGCGCGAGGAGGACGGCATCGTCCTCATCGACCAGGAGAAGTGCCGGGGCTGGCGGATGTGCGTCTCGGGCTGCCCCTACAAGAAGGTCTACTACAACTGGTCGACCGGAAAGTCGGAGAAGTGCACGCTCTGCTATCCCCGGATCGAGAGCGGCAACCCCACCGTCTGCTCGGAGACCTGCGTGGGCCGCATCCGCTATCTCGGCGTGATGCTCTACGACGCGGACCGGATCGAGGAGGCGGCGAACGCGGCCTCGGAGATGGACCTCTACGACGCGCAGCTCGGCGTGTTCCTCGACCCGCATGACCCCGTCGTGATCGAGACGGCGCGGGCCGACGGCATCCCGGAGGACTGGATCCGGGCCGCGCAGGAAAGCCCGATCTGGAAGATGGCGATGGAGTGGAAGGTCGCCTTCCCGCTGCATCCCGAATACCGGACGCTGCCCATGGTGTGGTACATCCCGCCGCTTTCGCCGATCCAGAACGCCGCAGAGGCGGGCGCGATCGGCATGGACGGCGCGATGCCCGACGTGCGCAACCTGCGCATCCCGCTGAGATACCTCGCCAACATGCTGACGGCGGGCGACGAGGCGCCGGTGGCCAACGCGCTCGAGCGGATGCTGGCGATGCGGGCCTACATGCGCGCCAAGACCATCGACGGCGTGATCGACGAGGGCATCGCCGCCCGCGTCGGCCTCTCGGGGCGGGTCATCGAGGACATGTACAGGATCATGGCGCTCGCCGACTACGAGGACCGGTTCGTGATCCCCACGACCCACCGCGAGCAGGTCGAGGAAGCCTACGACCTCAAGGGCGGCTGCGGCTTCACCGACGGCAACGGCTGTTCCACCGGCACGTCCAGGGCCTCGCTGTTCGGCGGGTCCAAGAAACCCCTCAGGATGCCCCAGGAGGTGCGCTGACATGGCCCCGCAACGACACGACCGCACGCTCAAGGCGCTGTCGCTGATCCTGAGCTACCCCACGCGGGAGCTTCAGGCCGCGATGCCGGAGATCGGGGGCGTCCTCGCCTCCGACACCCGCCTCACCGCCGCCGCGCGCCGCGCGCTCCGCCCGCTGGTCGAGAGCCTGCGGGACGGCGACATCTACGACCTCGAGGAGCGTTTCGTGATGCTCTTCGACCGCTCGCGCACGCTGTCGCTCAACCTCTTCGAGCATGTCCACGGCGAGAGCCGGGACCGGGGCGGCGCGATGGTGTCCCTGATCGAGACCTACAGGGCAGGGGGCTTCGAGCCCGCCACGAGCGAACTGCCCGATCACCTGCCGGTCCTGCTGGAATTCCTGAGCACTCGACCCTTCGCGGAGTCTCGGGACACCTTGGCGGACGCGGCGCATATCTTCGCGGCCCTGGAGGAGCGTCTGCGCCGCCGGGAGTCGGACTATGCCGCCGCGTTCGCCGCTCTTTCCATGCTGTCCGGCGTGACGGCGGACGGAGAGGCGGTGGCGGGCCTCCTCGATCAGCCCGAGGTGGACCCCGACGATCTCGAGGCGCTCGACGCCGTCTGGGAGGAGAGCGAGGTGCGCTTCGGGCCCGACCCGAACGCGGGCTGCCCGCAGGTGCGCGACATGCTCGCGCGGATGGACGAACCGGCCCGGCGCGCCCCGCGCGTCGCCGCCGAGTGACGGAGGCAATGATGAACACCTTTCTTTTCGGCATCTTCCCCTACATCGCGCTGGCCGTGGGGATCATGGGCACCATCGCCCGTTACGAACGCGACCCCTTCACCTGGAAGACATCCTCCTCGCAGCTCCTGCGGCGCAGGCAGCTCGTGGTGGGCTCGATCCTGTTCCATGTCGGCGTCCTGGTGATCTTCTTCGGCCATCTCGTCGGCCTGCTGACACCGATCTGGATCTTCGACGCGCTTGGCGTGAGCCACGGGGCGAAGCAGCTCCTTGCCGTGGTCGCGGGCGGTGTCGCGGGCGTCATGGCGCTGGCGGGGGGGCTCATCCTCCTGCATCGCCGCTGGACCGACCCGCGCATCCGCGTGACGTCGAGCTTCTGGGACAACGCGATCCTCATGATGCTGGTCGCGCAGCTCGTCCTCGGCCTCGCCACGGTCTTCGTCTCGCTCGGCCATCTCGACGGCCACGAGATGGTGAAGTTCATGTCCTGGGCGCAGGGGATCTTCACCTTCGACGGCGCGGCGGCGAGCCATGTCGCGGGGGTCCACTGGCTGTTCAAGGCGCATATCGTGCTGGGGCTCCTGATCATCGCGGTCTTCCCCTTCACGCGGCTCGTGCACATCGTCTCGGGCTTCGCGGCGCCGCTCCGCTACCTCGTGACCCGCACGGGCTGG
Organism: Roseicyclus sp.; assembly: GCF_052168335.1. Classification (GTDB taxonomy): domain Bacteria; phylum Pseudomonadota; class Alphaproteobacteria; order Rhodobacterales; family Rhodobacteraceae; genus Roseibacterium. The sequence continues at coordinate 6,833 of NZ_JBQLZP010000204.1, forward strand.
CAGATCGTCCGCTCGCGCCGTCGCGCTGCCCTGCCGCCCCGGCCCGCATCCGTTCCGGGCGCCCGCCCGGCCCGTCCCGTCGTGACGTCGCCCGCGCCCGGCCCGCGCGGCGCGGCCCCCTCGCCGGCGGAGTGAGCGCCATGAACGCAGCCCTGTTCCCCGACGTGATCGTGAACGGCGAGAAGGTGGACCACACCCTGATCGCCGCCGAGACGCAGAACCACGAAGCACCCCGCGGCAAGCCCGGCATCGCCTGGCGGAAGGCGGCGAACGCCGTGGCGATCCGCACGCTCCTCCTGCAGGAGGCGCGTCGGCGCGGCATCCTCGCGCTGCCCGCCGAAGTGGGGCCGGGCCGCTTCGAGACGGAGGAGGAGGCCCTGATCCGGGGCCTCCTCGAGACGGCGGTGGAGACCGTGCCCCCGTCCGGGGACGCGGTCCGGGCCGAATGGGCGCGCGATCCCGCGCGGTTCCGCGCTCCGCCGCTCTGGGAGGCGTCGCACATCCTCGTCGCCTGCGATCCGGCGAAGGACGACGACCGGACCCATGCGGAGGACCGCGCGCGCCGCCTCGCGGCCCTGCTCGCGGAGGGCGGCGCCTTCGCCGCCGTCGCCGAGCGGCACAGCGATTGCCCCTCGCGGTCGTCGGGCGGCTTCCTCGGCCAGCTCCGGCCCGGCGACACGGTGCCGGAGTTCGAGGCCGCCCTGCGCAAGCTCGGCGCGGGCGAGACGACGGCCACGCCGGTCCTGACGCGGCATGGCTGGCACATCATCCGCATCGATGCGGCGGCCGAGGGCGCGGTCCTGCCCTACGAGGCGGTGCGCGACCGGATCGCGGCGGCCATGGAGAAGGCCGCCTGGTCCCGCGCGGCCCGCGCCTTCGTCGGCGGGCTCATCGCGCGGGCCGAGATCCGGGGCGCGGACCTCAGGGCCGCCGCGCCGGGCAGGGCGGGGACATGACGCGGCATTCCGAGGATTTCGTCCGGGCCCGCGCGACCGGTCGTGCCGTCCCGCACCGTTTCGACGATCCGCTCGAGGCGATCCATGCCGACCACATGCGCCAGCGCGAGATCTGCGCGCTGCTCGACCGGGTCGCGCAGCCGGGCGGGCCCGAAGCCGCCTCGGTCCGGGCGGCCCTGGGCTTCATGTTCGACGACCTGCCGCTCCACCTCGAGGACGAGGAGCGGGATCTCTTCCCGCGCCTGCGCACGCGCTGCGAACCCGGCGACGAGCTTGCCCCGACGCTCGACCGGCTCGCGGCCGAACACCGCAGCTTCGTGGCCGAAGCCCCGGCCATCGCCGCGATCCTCGAGGCGCTCTGCGACGGATGCGGCGGCATCTCGGGGGGCGAGCGCGCCTTTCTCGGCGCCTTCGTCGGCCGGTCGCGGCGCCACCTGACCTTCGAGAACGCCATCGTCCTGCCTTTCGCCCGCCTGCGCCTCCTGCCGGAGGATCGCGAGGCCATCCGCCTCGGGATGATGCGGCGGCGCGGACTGGCTGCCTGCGGGGAGGCCGCGCCATGACACTTCTCGCGACCATCGGGGCGCCCGGCTGCGGCTGCGGCGACATCGAGGCGGAACCCGGCCTCATCGGCATCGACCGGGCCCTCGCGCGGATCGCCCTCGTGCCGCCCGTCCAGGGGATCGAGACGCTGCCCCTCTGCGGGGCCCTCGGCCGCGTGCTCGCCGCGGGGGTCCGGGCCGAGGGCATGTCGCCGCCCTTCGACAATTCGGCAATGGACGGCTACGCGGTCGCGTCCGAAGCCTTCGCGGGCAAGGGGCCCTGGACGCTCGCCGTGACCGACAGGGTTCCCGCCGGCGGCCTGCCCTCGGGCCGGATCGGGGGCCTGCACGCGGCGCGCATCTTCACCGGCGCGCCGCTGCCCGAAGGGGCGGATGCCGTCCTCATGCAGGAGGCGGTGGAGCGCGACGGCGACACGATCCGCGTCGCGCGGAAGCCCGCGCCCGGGGCGAACCTGCGCCGGGCGGGCGAGGACATGGCGGCTGGCGAGACCGTCCTTGCCCCCGGTTGCCGGATCGGCCCGCGCCAGATCGCCGCCGCCGCCGCCGCCGGGGCCGCCTCGCTGTGCGTGAGGCGGCCGATCCGCGTGGCGCTGCTCGTCACCGGGGACGAGGTCGCGCGCGGCAGCCCCTCGGCGATCCGCGACGTGAACACGCCGATGCTGATGGCGGAGCTCGCGGTGCCGGAGGTGCGACTCGTGCGCTGTGCGCATGGCGCCGACGAGCGCATGGCGCTGATGGATCGGATCGGCGACCTCGCCGCCACCGCCGACCTCGTCGTCACCACGGGCGGCATTTCCGTCGGTGACGCGGATCACGTGAAGCCCGCGATCCGCGGCCTCGGCGGAGAGGTCGCCTTCGAAGGCGTCGCGATCAAGCCGGGCAAGCCCGTCGCCTTCGGCCGCCTCGGACCGGCGTATTGGCTCGGCCT
>NZ_JBQLZP010000205.1:0-1517 GCF_052168335.1 Roseicyclus sp.
CTTGGCGGAGCGCCTCGGGCGCCTCGATGCCGCGCGTGCGAAGCCCGTCGCGGATGCCCGCCCAGAAGGCCTCCGTCGCCTCCCGCGTCTCGGGCCGGAGGTACATGGGCAGGGTGGCGATCATCCGCTCCGGGCTTCGACCCGCTGCCGCGCGAGGTTGGAATCGCGGTCGTTGACGCCGAGCATGGGGGCCACGAGGCGCAGGATCGCGTCCTCCTCGTGGTCGCGGTCGCCGTCCGCCAGAACGATGTCCCAGAGCGCCTCGATCACCTTGACGCGGTCCTCGTAGGGCACGGCCTCCTTGATGGCGCGAGTGAAGCGCACGGTGTCCGGGGCCTCGGCCTCCAGCGCCTCGGCCTCGCCCCGGACCTTCGCCACCTCGAAGGGTGTGAGGGCGTAGCGGGACGACAGCACCGCGTCGATGCGGGCGATCTCTGCCTCCTCGTAGACGCCGTCCGCCCGCGCGATGCGCACGAGCAGGGCGGCGAGCGCGAGGCGCGCGTCGTCGTAGGGCAGAGGCTCGGGGGCGGGCGCGGTCAGGCGGCGGAGAAGGTCGGCGAACATGACAGCCGATATAGGCGCTGGCGCGCGCGCTGGAAAGCTCAAGCCTTCGAGAGCACGACGCCGCCCGCGACCATGGCGATGGCGAAGAGGCGCGTGGGCTCGACGGCGCGCGCCTCCATCCCGAAGGCGCCGCGCGCGTCGAGCAGGAGGGCCGCGATCAGCTGGCCCACGATCATGGCGCGCCGAGGCGCGGCACGGACCAGATGGCGGCCCAGACCCAGATCGCGCCGAGCACGCCGCCCAGCAGCGCCCACCACGGCACGTTGCCGAGCGTCGAGAGGCTGGGCACGCTTGCGCCGCGGAGGGCCGCGAGGGCCGCGAGCACGATGAAGCCGATGGCGAAGGACAGCGCGGCGGCGGCGGTGGGGTCGCCCAGTTCGCGGGCGAGCACGGCGTTGACGGGCGCCTGCATGGCGAGGGCCGCGCCGACGGCGACGACGAGAACGATCGAAAACGCGATGGATGCGGTCACTGGTCAAGCCTCCCTTACCATGCGGGCAGAGTGGCGCGGCATCCGCCGGGGGCGTAGTGGGGGATTCCCGCCCTCTGGGTCAGGGAATCCTTATCGTGCCGCTGGCGACGGGCACGGAGCTGCCCGCGACGCGGATGCGGCGGAGCGCGCCCCCCGCGACCTCGACCGTGAGCCTGAGGTCGCTCGGGCGGCCCATCTCGACCCCCTGCCGGAGGGCGAGCACCGTCTCGCCATCGGACAGCGCGCCGTTGGCCAGAAGCTGCGCCGAGAGGATCGCGGTGGCCGAGCCGGTGGCCGGGTCCTCGGCGATGCCGTCCTGCGGCGCGAACATGCGCGCGCGGAGATCCGCTTCCGTGTCTGCCGTGTAGAGGTAGAGACCGACGGCGGACCGGCCGGTATCGTCGATCCCCGCCTCGGCGAGGAGCGCGGTCCAGCCGGGCTCGACCGCGCGGGCGCGGGCCAGCGCCTCGAGGTTCGCGGC
>NZ_JBQLZP010000206.1:0-1246 GCF_052168335.1 Roseicyclus sp.
CCCCAGGCGAGCGGCTCCTGATAGAAGATCATGCCCACGACCGCGATGGCAGGCAGCCGGACGAAGTCCATCGGCATGACCACGGAGGCGGGCGCCATCGAGAGCGCGGTCGTCAGGCAGAAATGCGCGGTCAGCCCGCAGACGCCGATCAGCACGACCCAGGGCGCCGTCGCCATCGTGGGCACCGCCATGTCGCCGTCCCAGAGCGAGCAGGCGAGCCCGAGGCCGAGCTGGATCACCGTCAGCCAGAACATGATGCAGGTGATCGTCTCGGTCGCCGTGAGCTTCTTGGTGAAGATCGCCGTCGTCGCGAACATCACCGCCGCCGCAGACGCGGCGACCATGCCGGGCGACAGCGGCTGCGCCCCCGGCTGCACCACGACGAGGACGCCCGCGAAGCCGAGGAGGCCCGCGAGCAGCTTGACCCGCGTCAGCCGCTCGCCGAGGAAGATCGCGGCCAGCGCCATCGTCCAGAGCGGCGAGGTGAACTCGAGCGCGAAGACAAGCGCGAGCGGGCTGACCGTGATGGCGTAGAACCAGAGGTTCTGGCCGGTGAAATGCGCGACGTTCCTTGCGAGGTGGAGGTGCATCCCCCGCCGCGTGACCTGGCGGAGCGTTCCCGCCGCGCCCCCGACGAGGAGCACGATCGCAAGGCCCACGACCGAGCGCCATGTCATCATCTCGAAGGTGTCGAGCTCGAGGCTCGCCGCGCGGCCCGCGACGGCCATGGCCGAGAAGGAGAGGATCGCCCCCACCATCCAGAGCGCGGCCAGACCCGGCCGCGCCAGAGGCAGCGGCGCGGACGCGGGGATCGCGTCGTCCTTCGGCAGGTCGGTCATGGTCTCAGCGGGCCTCCCGGCAGCAGCCGGTCATCGGCGCCGCACCCCTCGGCGTCTCAATGCCGATCTCGACGCGGAAGGCAAGCTCCGTCCCGAGGATCGGGCAGGAAGCGCGCTCGATGAAGACCGGGACCGGCCCGCCATGGGTGGCGATCTCGAACCGCAGGAAGTCGCCGAGCGGGGCCGCGAGCGGCGGGGCGACTGCGAAGGTGGCGTCGCCGAGATAGTCGAAGAGCGCGTCGCCCTCCTCGATCACCAGCATGAAGCGCGGATCGCGCCCCAGGCAGTGGAGCGTCTGCGCCACGAGGGGCAGGGGGACAAGCGCGAGGAGGGCGGCGAGAAGAATGCGGACCATGACGTCGGGAGATAGCGCGCACGCAGCCCTTGTCAGAGGCCGCGCGCCTTCG
>NZ_JBQLZP010000207.1:0-2170 GCF_052168335.1 Roseicyclus sp.
AGCTGCCGCGCCTCGCCTGGCACATCGGCAACCGGCACACGCCCTGCGCGGTGGCGCGCGATCACCTCCTGATCCGGGCGGATCACGTTCTGGCGGACATGCTGCGCGGGCTGGGGGCGGGGCTGACCGAGGTCCATGCGCCCTTCACGCCGGAGGGCGGCGCCTACGGGCACGGGCGCACGCTCGGACATTCGCATGGGCATTCGCATGGCCACTCGCATGGCCACTCGCATGGGCACGCCCACGCGCACGACCACACGCACAGCCACGGGCACAGCCACGGGCAGTCGCAGGATTACCACGGCCACGCGCATGACCACGGCGGCGACGCGGACGGCGACGCGGGCTGAGCCATGGCCGCCCCCGCCGACCTCCTCGCGCTGACGCAGTGGCTGTCGCCCGCCTTCCCGGTCTCGTCCTTCGCCTATTCCCACGGGCTCGAGGCCGAGATCGCCTCGGGCCGCGTCCATGACGGCGCCACGGCGCAGGCCTGGATCGCGACCGTGCTCGAGGCGGGCAGCGGGCGGACGGACGCGATCCTGCTGGCTGCCGCGATGGCCCCGGGGGCCGATCTCGACGCGCTCTCCGACATGGCGCGCGCGCTCGCGGGGTCGGCCGAACGCTGGGAGGAGACGCGCGCGCAGGGCGCGGCCTTCGCCGCGACGCGCCGCGCCATGGGGGCGGAGGGGGAGGACAGGCCCTATCCCGTCGCCGTCGGAGAGGCCGCCCGCGCGCTCGCCCTGCCGCCCGGAACGGTCGCGGCGCTCTATCTCCAGGCGCTCGGAGGCGCGCTCGTCTCGGTGGCGGTGCGCTTCGTGCCGCTGGGGCAGGCGGAGGGGCAGCGCATCCTCGCCGCCCTCGCGCCGCTGGCCGGGCGCGTGGCGGCGGCGGCGGCCGAGGTGCCGCCCGAACGGGTCATCGACAGCCTCGGCGGAGCGGCATTCGGCGCCGATCTGGCCGCGATGGAACACGAGACGCAGGAGGTGCGGCTGTTCCGCACCTGACGAGAGGAGAGACAGGGATGGGCAGCGCGAACGGACCCCTCAGGGTCGGCATCGGCGGGCCGGTCGGCGCGGGCAAGACGACGCTGACCGAGAAGCTCTGCCGGGCGATGTCGCGGACCCACTCGGTCGCGGTCATCACCAACGACATCTATACCGCCGAGGATGCCGAGTATCTCCTTCGCGTGCAGGCGCTGCCCGCCGAGCGCATCCGCGGCGTCGAGACGGGCGGCTGCCCGCATACCGCGATCCGCGAGGACGCCTCGATCAACCTCGCCGCCGTCGCGGACTTCCGGGCGCGCATCCCCGACCTCGACGTGATCCTCATCGAATCGGGCGGCGACAACCTCGCCGCGACCTTCTCGCCGGAACTGGCCGACCTGACGCTCTACGTGATCGACACCGCCGCCGGGCAGGACATCCCGCGCAAGAAGGGGCCGGGGGTCACGCGCTCGGACCTGCTGATCGTGAACAAGGTGGACCTCGCCCCCCATGTGGGCGTCGACCGCGACCTCTTGGAGGCCGACGCCGCGCGGGCGCGGGCCGGGCGGCCCTTCGTCATGGCGAGCCTGCGGAACGGGCAGGGGATCGACGAGGTCGTGGCCTTCCTGACCCGCGCGGGCGGGCTCTGAGCGGTCAGGCCTTCTCGCGCGTGCGTCCGGCCTTCGGCAGGAGGGCGGCCTGCGTCTCGGTCAGGAGCGCCGAGAACCGCCGGTCGCCCGTCGCCTCGAAGCCGTGGCGGGCGATCAGGCCCGCGCGCTTCGCGTGACCCTGCACCAGCGCCGCCCGCGCCTTGCGGAGCTGCGTGCCGACGCAGGCCCGGCTCGGCCCCTTGAGCGCGGCCCTGAGTTCGGTGGCGTCCCGCTCCCCCTCGGACAGCATCCGCAGGAGCGAGACCGAGGCCCCCTCGTCGAGCAGGATGCGCGCGAAGTCCCGCCCGGCATAGGGCATCCCGAGCAGCGTAGTGTTCGGCGCCGCGAAGAGCGCGGCCTGCGCCGCCATCGCCACGTCGGTCGGATCGTGGAGAATCACCGCGTCGCGCGCCTTGCGCAGGCTGCGGGGGGCGTGGCCCATGGGTCCGGTGAAGTCGAGCCGCCGCGCGCCCCGGAAGCGCCGCTCGAAGGGCACCTCGGAGGGGTTCAGCGCGGCGCCGGTCGCCACGCTGAACC
>NZ_JBQLZP010000208.1:0-3948 GCF_052168335.1 Roseicyclus sp.
CGTAGTCGCAGAGGATCGTGACGATCGTGTGCCCCGGCCCCATCTCGCGCGCCATGCGCACCGCGCCCGCGACGTTCACCCCCGAGGAGCCGCCGAGGCAGAGCCCCTCTTCGGCCAGCAGGTCGAAGACGTAAGGCAGCGCCTCGCTGTCGGGGATCTTGTAGGCCGCGTCCGGCGTGAACCCCTCGAGGTTCGCCGTGATCCGCCCCTGCCCGATCCCCTCGGTGATCGAGTTCCCGCCCGCCTCCTGCCCGGTATAGAGCTTGTAGAGACCCGAGCCCTCGGGATCGGCGAGCGCGACCTTCACGCCCTTCGGCTGGAGCACCTGCGCGACGCCCGCGATGGTGCCGCCCGAACCGACGGCGCAGGTGAAGCCGTGGACCGTGCCGCCGGTCTGCTCCCAGATCTCGGGGGCGGTCGTCTCCACATGCGCCTGGCGGTTCGCCACGTTGTCGAACTGGTTGGCCCAGATCGCGCCGTTGGGCTCGGATTGCGCCAGCCGCTGGGCGAGGCGGCCCGAGTAGCGCACGTAGTTGTCGGGGTTTGCGTAGGGCACCGCCGGAACCTCGACCAGCTCCGCCCCCGCGAGGCGGAGCATGTCCTTCTTCTCCTGGCTCTGGGTCTCGGGGATCACGATGACCGTGCGGAAGCCCATGGAGGCCCCCACGAGCGCCAGGCCGATGCCGGTATTGCCCGCCGTCCCCTCGACGATGGTTCCGCCGGGGCGCAGCATCCCCCGCGCCACCGCATCGCGGATGATGAAGAGCGCGGCGCGGTCCTTGACCGACTGGCCGGGGTTCATGAACTCCGCCTTGCCGAGGATCTCGCAGCCCGTCATCTCGCTGGCCTTGCGCAGGCGGATCAGCGGGGTGTTCCCGACGGCGGCGGCGAGGTCTGTGTGGATCTTCATCGGGGGTCGTCCCTCTGGCGGTGGGTCGCCAAGGGATAGGTGGCCGGGCGCGCAAACTCAACCCGCCGCGGAGACCCTCGGCTGGGCCGCGCGCAGCCGGTCGCGGTTCGCCGCCAGCCATTGCAGCGACATGATCGCGGGCGCGTTGACGAGATCGCCCGCGGCGAGAAGCTCCATCGCCTCGGCGTAGCCCACGACATGCCCGAGGATGTCCTCGTCCTCGTCCGCGTGCCCGCCGAGGCCCGCGGCCTCGTCCGGCAGGTCGGCGATGCCGACATAGGAGTAGAGGACATGCGCGACGCCGCCCGGCGTTGGATAGTAGCGCGCGACGAAGTGCAGGTCGCCGACGACAAGGCCCGCCTCCTCGGCCGCCTCGCGGCGCGCGGTCTCCTCCGGCGTCTCGCCCGCGTCGATCAGGCCCGCGACGGGCTCGAGCAGCCAGGGCGCGGGGTCGCCGGCCGCCAGCGGGCCGAAGCGGAGCTGTTCGACGAAGAGGACGCGGTCGCGCACCGGGTCGTAGGGGAGCACCGTCGCCGCGTCCGCCACGCGGAAGACGGCGCGCACGACCTCGCGCTGCGTCTGCCCGTCGAAGCGGCGGTGGCGCGCGGTCAGTTCCTCCATCGCGTAGAAGCCGTCGTAGGGATGCAGCCGCCCGACGATCTCGACATCGCCCGAGCCCAGCGTCGTGCCGATCCGCCGCTCGCGGTGCCAGGCCCGCGTGCGCAGGACGGCATCGGCCCGCGCCCGGATGATGCCCGCGAAGGCGCCGGCGCGCTCGGGCGCCTGCGAGCCCATGCGCCGCAGGATGTCGCCCGCGGCCTCCAGCGTCACCGGGGCCCACCTGGCCGCCCAGTCGTCGAGCACCCAGGGCTCGCCGCTGCCGGGCTCGGCCGCGCGCGGGCGCCAGGCCTGCGCCGCCACCTCGCCCGCCGCGGTGCCGAGCGTGACGGGCGCGCGCGCATAGCCGTAGACGGCCTCGTAGAAGTCGAGCCGCGCGAGCGTGTCGTCATCGACCTCGACCAGCAGACCCTCGGCCTCGGACCCCTCGGCGGCGACCAGCACGGGCCAGTCGCCGAAGCGCGCGCGCTCGACCCGTGCGCCGGGCAGGCGCGCGGGGTGTGCGGGCACGTCTCGGCCGGCCACCAGCCGCAGGAGCGGCGCGTGGCGCAGCGTCCCGAACAGGAAGATTCGCGATGTCACCATCTCTCAGCGCCAGATGCGCCCGACAGCCTCGGTGAGCAAGCCCGCGATTGCACCGCCGATCAGGAGCGTTGCCCAGATGTGCGGAATCTCGACGGTCTGGAGAAGATACTCGAGGAACAGCTCGATCGTCGCGATCGTCGCCTCGCCGGGCGACTCGTAGCGCAGGTTCGCGGCGCGCTGGAACATCGTGCGGAGCGCGAAGAGCAGGAGGCCGAAGAAGGCGATCTGCGCACCGACACGCATTCCGTTGCCGATCCCTGCGCCATAGCCCTGCCCCGCCCGCGTGCCCGAGACCATCCAGCCCTGCCAGAAGCCGATCAGCCCGATGGTCAGCGGGAAGTAGGTCGCGGCCATCTCGGCGGGGAAGGTCAGGAGCGTGAACTCCGCCGCCTGCCAGCCGACGAGGAAGAACAGGATGCCCCCGACCAGCTTGGCCGCGGTCGGCATCTGAAGGGCCTTGGTGCCCGAATGGGTTTGCGGCGGAAAGAACATGGTCCGGGAGAAAACCCCCGGATTCGGGCCCATTTATGACCAAAGCGCGCAGATCGGATGGAGTCTGCGCGCTCCGGCCGATGCTCAGGCGGGCCTGCGCACCGTGATCTGCGTCACGTCCGTGTTGCCGAAGTGGAATGTCGCCGCGCAGGAGCAGAGGTAGAAGTTCCACATCCGCCGGAAGCGGTCGTCGAAGCCGAGGGCCGCGATCTCGTCCCAGCGGTCGTTGAACGTCTCGTGCCAGCGGCGCAGCGTCTGCGAGTAGCTCTCGCCGAACTCGATGGAATGGGCGACCTCGAGGCCCGCGCGCCGGACCTCCTCGCGCAGCACCTTGGGCGCGGGCAGCATGCCGCCGGGGAAGATGTATTTCTGGATGAAGTCGACGCCCCGCCGGTAGATCTCCCACCGCCGGTCCTGCACCGTGATGATCTGGAGCGTCGCCTGCCGCCCGGGCTTGAGCCGCTCGCGCAGCGTGTCGAAATAGACGGGCCAGTAACGCTCGCCCACCGCCTCGAACATCTCGATGGAGGCGATGCCGTCATAGAGGCCCTTCTCGTCGCGGTAGTCCTGGAGCTTGATCTCCACCCGGTCCGCGAGGCCCGCCTTGGCGATGCGCTCGACCGCGTAGTCGTGCTGCTCCTTCGAGATGGTCAGCCCCGTCACCTTCAGCCCCCGCTCCCTGGCGGCGTATTCCGCGAAGCCGCCCCAGCCGCAGCCGATCTCGAGGACGTGCTCGCCGGGCCGGGCGCCCATCTGGTCGACCATGCTGGCGTATTTGGCGATCTGCGCGGCCTCGAGGCTCTCCTGCCCGGTGTCGAACTTGGCGGAGGAATAGGTCATCGTGTCGTCGAGCCAGAGACCGTAGAACGCGTTGCCGAGGTCGTAGTGGTAGGAGATGTTCTTCTTCGCCTGCTTCTTTGTGTTGGACTGGAGCCAGAAGCGGAAGCGTTCGTAGGCGCGGATCAGGCCAATGCCGAGAAAGCCGTCGTAGACCTCCTCGTTGTCGGCATGGACGAGGTCCATGAAGGCCTGAAGGTCGGGCGTGGTCCACCAGCCGTCGACATAGGCCTCGCAGAAGCCGAGATCGCCCTCGCGGATCAGGCGCGCGAAGATGTCGGTGTTGTGGATGTGCAGTTCCGCCACGGGCCCCGGCTTGGGCCCCTCGGCGCGGAACACGCGCCCGTCGGGCAGCACCATGTCGAGGCGCCCGTGCTCCATGCGGTTGGCCTGGTCGAACACGGCCTGGAAATAGCGCGGCAGCCCGGTTTCGCCCTGGGTCGTCGTTCTGATCATCGTCTTCGTCCCCATCACGCTTCACCTAAGGCCAGATGCAGCGTCGTTTA